>JAUSKV010000157.1 GCA_030646745.1 Sulfurimonas sp.
TTTTATTTTTGTTTCATTTTTTGGTACGCTGTTTTTTTCTTTAGCTAACACTTTTTTTATATATATTCTATATTTATGCAGCTCTATTTTACTCAATACCAATTCATTACTATCCATTAAACTAAATGTATCCTCTTCGTATTTACACAAAACACTTTTAGGAACGACTAAAGATTTTAGGTATGCATGAAGCTTATCTATCTTCTTTTTTCTACTTTCATTTGTAGATTTTTCTATACTCACTCTATCTAATTTTGCAAGATATTTTTTTGGCAGAGATAAGAGAAAGAACTCAAAAAAAACATCTATATCTCTTATCTTATTGCTCATCTTAATCACTTTTTTGACTCTATCATAAAAAGGGTCATCAACGCTAAGCAGCGAACACAAATCTCTGCTTGCTATTCTTAAAGTATGAATATCCTTATTGCTGCATTTTTCTAAATTAACAAAACTTTGAAGATGTTTTTTAAACTCTTTGAGTTTTTTCATGCAGTGTTGATTCTTCATACTATCCCTACTTACAATAGATTTCCATACTTATAATACGCCGCACATGCGCCCTCAGAGCTTACCATACAGCTTCCTATCGGGCTTGTAGGCTTACATGCCGTGCCAAAAATTTTGCACTCCGGCGGATTCGCTTTGCCTTTGAGAATATCTCCGCAAATGCAGAGTTTGTGGTCGTCTATCGGTTCATGCGGCAAAATGTCTTTGTAGATGACTTCTGCGTTGTAGGCGTCAAATTCGGCTCTTAGTTTTAAGCCGCTTTTTGGGATGTCGCCAAGACCTCGCCATCTGAAATTTTGTGCTTTTTCAAAATACTTATCTATCAACGCCTGCGCTTTTAAATTGCCATCGCGAGTAACGGCTCTTTTATACTCCACTTCAAGTTCACATATTCCCTCTGCAAACTGTTTTACCAGCATGCTGATACTTTGCATGACATCCACAGGTTCAAAACCTGAGACAACAACTGGCATGTGGAAATCTCTTGGAAACTCCTCATAAATCTTGCTTCCGCTTATCACGCTCACATGTGCAGGTCCTAAAAATGCGTTGATATTGCACTCTTTGTCTGAGATGAGCGCCACCATAGCTTCGGGAACCGTTACATGGTTGATGTAAAAAAAGATGTTATGGATGCTTTTATTTACAACTGCATTCAAAAGTGCGGCAGTCATCGGGGTTGTGGTTTCAAAACCTATGGCGAAGAAAATTACTTTTTTTTCCGGGTTTTCACTGGCAATTTTCAGACAATCAAGCGGAGAATAGACAAACCGTACATCCGCACCTTTGCTTCTTGCATCTTGAAGGCTTCCGTTACTTCCAGGAACTTTTATCATGTCCCCTAAAGTAACTAAAATCACATCGCTCTGCATCGCCAAAACATAGGCATGGTCGATTCGCTCTTTTGGCATGATACAGACAGGACAACCCGGACCGTGGACAAATTTAACATTTTTTGGCAAAAGTTGAAGAATGCCGTACTTCATAATGGTGTGTGTGTGTCCGCCGCAAACTTCCATAATATTTATGTTTCTATCTATCTTTTTGGCATCCTCTTTGATGATTTGAGCGAACGCTTTTATTGTCTTGGCATCTCTAAAATCATCATAGAGATTTTTAAGTTGTAAGCTCATTTATTCGCCCCTATTAGAACATTCATCTGCTTCTAAAATCGCTCTTTGTTTATCCTCTTCATCCATCGCTTCTATGATTTGCCTATATGTTTCAAGAGAAAGAAGTGCATCTTCTTCATCAATCTTGTTCATAATAAAACCGATATGTAAAAGGACGAAATCGCCTACTCTTACATCTTCTTCACCCATTAAAACTAAACTTGCATCTCTTTGAACACCCATAGTGTCAACCGTTGCCATGTTGTTTTCTTTGTCTATTTTTACAACTTTAGAGGGAATTGAAAGGCACATTATCGCATCTCCATTTTAAACTTAATCCATGCCGCCACTTTTTTAAGTGATGCCTCATCTTTAGTGCTGACTTCTAAAATGTCCACGCTCGGTTTGAGTTTTCTTGCCATCTCTTTCTCTTTTTCCATGTCGTACTCAAAATGGGGAAGCAAATCTGTTTTTGTAAACAAAATCAAATCCGCCTGTCGGAACATAACCGGATATTTTGCAATTTTGTCTTCGCCCTCCGGAATACTTACAAGAACTACATTCAAATGGCTTCCCACATCATAACTAGCGGGACAAACGAGATTTCCGACATTTTCTATAAAACAGACATCCACCGAATCCAAATCCATATGATGCAAAGCTTTATGCACCATAAACGCATCCAAATGACATGCCGAACCTGTCTGAATCTGATGTGCTTGGATTCCGCATGCTCTAAGTCTATCGGCATCTTTGCTTGTTTCTAGGTCGCCCTCGATAACACAAAATTTAAAGGCATCCATCTTAGCCAAACTCTCTAAAAGTGCTGTTTTTCCACTCCCAGGACTGCTCATAAAATTGATACACAAAACATCATGCGCGTTGAAATGTTCACGATTATGTTCTGCTTCTTGGTTGTTTTTATCTAAAATTTTTGTAATGACTGAGATAGTTTTTGGGTCGTTGAGCTGTGGATTATCATGCAAATGTGCATGTGCTTCTTGATGTTCATGACTCCCACCGTGATGGCGGTGGTGCGAGTCATCGTGATGGTGGTGATGAGCATGTGAATGCCCATCTTCGTGAGAATCTCTTGTTATGCTACAACCGCAATCTTTACACATAGTTTCTATCTATTGCGCAATTTGCGTTTGTTTTTTCAAGAGTGTGCGAGTATATCCATACGCCAAAGCGATGCCGCTCAGGTGAAGCATAAGAGTAGTGAGAGTAAACCCTGCCATGTAACTTACAAAATTTCCACCTTGAAACTCCGCTCCGTGGGCGAACCCGTGGAACATTCCAAAAAATGCGATAATTGCAATGATAGCATTGAGAGAGATTTTTTTTGCATAACCGATAAGTGCAAAAACAACAGCGATAGAGAGTAAAATTCCCTCTTCAACAAACGCCATCTCAACACCCATAAAACCTAAAACTGCCGCTGCCATCATCGCTCCCATAAAAGCTACTAACAACAAATATCCTTTTTTTGAAGAGAGAAATGCGACCATGCCGACACCGACCATCGCCAAAATATGGTCTAATCCGCTAATAGGATGTAAAAATCCACTCCCAAATCCACCGCTCTCCAAAGTAGTTGTATGTCCAAAAGCTAACGCCGACAATGATAAAAGCATCCATA
>JAUSKV010000158.1 GCA_030646745.1 Sulfurimonas sp.
AATTCAGACAAGAGTGAGAGATTTAAGAAATGATCAGAGAATAGCTCACATCTCGATTTTTAAAAACCATGGAGTTTCAGCAGGGGCATCTCAGTCTCACCCACATACGCAACTTATTGGACTTCCTATAATTCCAAAAAACATACAACGCAAATATGAGAGAATTTATAGCCATTATATGAACAGCGGACGCCTGCTTATTGATGATATAATAGAAGAAGAGAGAAAAGACAGAAGACGAATTGTTCTAGAGAGCGACTCTTTTATCGCTTTTTGTCCCTTTGCTAGCGAGCACCCTTTTGAAGTGATGATAACAAGTAGCACACTTCCATCCGAGATAGATAAAATTGAGGATTCAAAATTAGAGGAGTTGTCAAAACTTTTAGATGAACTTTTTATGCGTCTGGAAGTGCAACTTGGAAACTTTGATTTTAATATCTCTATCTCTACGGCACCGATGCATAAGCCTTTTACAACAGATATAAATTTTAGCAATATCAATCCAACATGCAGATTCAGTATCCGCATAACACCTCGCATCTACAGACATGGCGGTTTTGAACTCTTAACCTCTACTATGATAAACCCAGTAGAACCGGAGCGATGTGCACAACTTTTAAGAGAATCTAAGGAGGGAGTATTATGAGTAAAGTAAAAAAACAGGTAAAAGTTCTTTTTGTATCAAGCGAGGTGTATCCTTTTGCAAAGAGTGGTGGTTTGGCTGATGTTTCGTTTGGATTGCCAAAGGCGATGTCTGATTCGTATGACATGTCGATTATCATGCCTCTCTACAGCTCAATCGATAAGAAGCGATTTAAGCTGCGTCTTAAGGAGGAATTTTCTATTTATCTTGGCAAAAAAAAGTATGCCGTTGCGCTTTTTAGCACCACTTATGAGGGAATAAAATGTTACTTTGTCGAGTCAGCTCTTTTATCAAACAAAAAAAATCTTTATGGAACTCCCCTGTGTGGTTATAAAGATAACGACCTTCGTTTTGGAATTTTTTGTAAAGCTGTAGTCGCTTTTGCCAAACAAAAAAACAGTTATGATTTACTCCATCTCAATGATTGGCAGAGTGCCTTATGTGCGACTTTTGTCAAAGAGGATGAAGCTATCAGAGCAAAAACACTTTTTACTATACATAACCTTTCCTATCAAGGTATTTTTGAAAAATCAACTCTCGAAAAACTCGGAATTTCAGAGAACTATTTTCACATGGATGCTTTGGAGTTTCATGGAAATATCAACTTTATGAAAGCTGGAATCGCGCATTCAGATGCTATTACGACGGTGAGTCCAAACTACGCCAACGAGATACTTATACCAGAGTTTGGGTGCGGACTTGAGGGCTTTTTGCAAAAACATCAAAACAAGTTCACCGGTATCTTAAACGGGATTGATTTGTCACACTTTTCACCAAGCACGGATAAGGCACTTGTACAAAACTACGATGCCAAAAGTTATGATAAAAAAGTAGAGAATAAAAAAGCGTATCTCAAAGAGAGAGGTTTAGAAAATAGTGAGTTGCCTCTTTTTGTTTTTATAGGTCGTTTTACATGGCAAAAAGGTGTAGATTTACTTATTGATGCTTTAGGGCAACTGGATGATTTAAAGCTCAATATCGTCGTTTTAGGGGAGGGCGAAGCTTCGTATCATAAGCAAATAAAAGCTCTGAGTGCTAAAAACAAAAATATCAATATAGAATTTGCTTACGATGAGTCACTCTCACACAAAATGTACGCCTCGGCCGATTTTCTTCTCATGCCCTCACTCTTTGAGCCGTGCGGATTGAACCAGCTTATCTCAATGAATTATGGGACTCTCCCTATTGTCAGCGGTGTTGGGGGATTAAAAGATAGTGTTTATTCTATGGATGAATATGATTCAACGCTCGCCCATGGATTTGGACTGACTTTTGATGCGAACGAACCAAATGCACTTATAAAAACTATAAAATCAGCTCTGGAACTCTATGAAGATAAAAAGCGTTTTAAAGAGATAAATGTTCACAACATGGGATGTGATTTTTCCTGGGATGAGAGTGCTAAAATTTATGCTGCACTTTACAGCTCTCTTGTAAATTAAGAGTTATGAAACTTTTTATAGATATCGGCGGCACTCATCTGCGAAGTGAACTTCAGATGCCAAGTGGAGTAATAAGTGATAGTGTTTCCTCGCAAGAGCATGACCTTATCTCCTTTATAGAAAAAAAGTTAGAGCTTTATCCTTTTATCACTTTTATCGGTATCTCTTATGCAGGGCAAATTTACAAAGGCGAAATTCTTTCGGCTCCGAATATTGCACTCAAAGAGCCAAAGATTAAGGAGTATTTTGAATCAAGATACGATTTGCGCCTAGAGATTGACAACGACTTAAACTGTGCCGCTATGGCAGAAGCGGACTATTTCAAATCTGATTCGCTTTTGGCTTTATATGTCGGAACCGGAATCGGCAGTGCATTTATAGACGAAGGAAGATTGATTCGAGGCTCAAAAAATATGGCTTTTGAGATAGGGCATATTCCCTATAAACAAACATCTTTGAGATGTGGATGCGGAAAAACAAACTGTCTTGAACTCTACGCTTCGGCTTCGGGTTTGCAAAAATGGATGGAGCATTTGAAGATGCCGATACTCTCATTTTCGGAGCTTGAAAATTCGAAAAACAAACAAAAACGCGGTATTGCCTTGGATTTTAAAGAGGCACTTTTGTTCGCAACCGCTACACTTATAACGCTTACAAATCCAAAAATTATTGTTTTTGGAGGCGGAGTTATAGAACATAATCCGCAAATTGTAGAATATCTTAAAGAAAATATTGAGGGTCAGGCTTTTTCCGGCTCACTGTGTGGTCTAAACTTTTACATCTCTTCTTTAGAAAACGGTGCAATGAGTGGAGCAAAACTTTTGGAGGAAAATATTTATGAATAAATTAAAAATTTTT
>JAUSKV010000160.1 GCA_030646745.1 Sulfurimonas sp.
TCCGTAAGCAGAGGTTAGTCTATAGATTGGGCGCAATAAATCTAGTGCTACAATGATTCCTTTTGGAGATAAATCAAAAAGTTCTTTTACACACGCTTCGATTTTTGCTTCATCTACTTTGCCTGTTCCATGCGTATCTACCATGATAGAAACCGGTTGAACAACGCCAATCGCATAAGCAACCTGAATAGTAGCTTTATCGCAAGCACCTGAAGCCACTAAATTTTTAGCCACCCATCTCGCCGCATACGCCGCACTTCTATCAACCTTGGTCGGGTCTTTCCCACTAAATGCGCCACCACCATGCGGACAACTTCCGCCATATGTGTCAACAATAATTTTTCGCCCGGTAAGTCCGGCATCACCTTGCGGTCCGCCGATTACAAATTTTCCTGTCGGATTGATGTGAAAAACTGTACTTTCGCTCATCATTTCAGCAGGAATAACATGTCTGATAACCTCTTTGATAACATCTTCATGTATTTTTTCTTGAGAAACATCAGGTGCATGTTGCGTAGAAATAACTACTGTTTCAACAGAAACCGGCTTATCACCAATATATTTAACGCTAATCTGAGCTTTTCCGTCCGGGCGAAGGTAAGGAATAATTCCATCTTTACGAACTTCAGCCAATCTTTTTGTCAGTCGGTGCGCCAAATAGATAGGAAGAGGCATCAAAACATCTGTCTCTTTGCATGCATAACCGAACATTAAGCCCTGATCACCTGCTCCGATTTCACCGTCTGCTTGAGAAACACCCTGATTTATATCTGGTGATTGTTCGCCGATAGCGTTTAAGACTGCACATGAACGGTAATCAAAACCATACGTTGCATCTGTATAACCTATCTCTTGAACAACTTTGCGAACTATCTCTTGCATTGGCGCGTACGCCGTTGTTTTCAGTTCGCCTGCAATTATACAAAAACCATTTGATACTAATGTTTCGCACGCTACATGCGCAGTAGTATCTCGTTCAATAATATAATCCAGAATTGCATCACTGATTTGATCTGCCATCTTATCAGGGTGCCCTTCTGTTACAGACTCTGAAGTGAATATATGCTCTTTGAGAGCTTTTGCTTCTTTTGTCATCGATTTTTCCTTATTGAAGTACAGAGTCCAGCCCCATAAATCGTGAAAATTATATCTTATTTGTATAAATATATCTTTATTTTTTAAAAGATAAAAATTATCCTTAAACTAATCTACTTATTTATTTTTTTGTGTTTGATTAATTCTTTTTTAGTTAGAATTCTGCAAATAAAAAAACACAAGGAAATACTATGTTAGTAACAAAAAAAGCTCCGGATTTCACGGCAACAGCAGTTTTAGCGGATGGTTCAATCGTTGGGGATTTCAATCTTTACAAAAATATAGGTGCAAAAGGTGCAGTTCTGTTCTTCTATCCACTGGACTTTACTTTCGTATGTCCTTCAGAAATCATCGCTTTTTCTCACAGAATCGAAGAATTCACATGCCGTGGCGTAAATGTAATCGGTGTTTCTGTTGACAGTCAATTTTCACACTTTGCATGGAGAGAGACTCCGGTAAATCAGGGCGGTATCGGCAGAGTTAAGTTTCCTTTAGTTGCAGATTTAACAAAACAGATTTCAAAAGATTATGATGTGCTTTTAGATGAATCAGTTGCTCTTCGCGGTTCATTTTTGATTGATGCGGACGGCACAGTGCGTCATGCAGTTATAAATGATTTGCCACTAGGGCGAAACATTGACGAGATGATTCGTATGGTGGACACTATGCTTTTCACAAACGAGCATGGTGAGGTTTGTCCTGCCGGCTGGGTAAAAGGGGATGAAGGTATGAAAGCTTCTACTGAAGGTGTTGCCGAGTATTTAGCTTCTCACGCAGAAAAACTATAATTTTATACGCAAAATGAACAAAGTCCATTTTGCTACGCTAGCCGCTAAGGCACTTCTGTGCTAAAGCACGATGCAAAAAAACACTAAATGTTTTTTGTGAAAGCTACCCGTATCTTTCGGATACGGGAGAATTCCCGACCTATCAAGCACCCCTAAACCTATGGCATGTGGGGATAATTACACTTTTCATAATACCAAGGTTAAACTTTTTTCCTTACTGCTACTCAAATCTCTCACTTTTCACCCCACCCTCTCCTTTTTATTTAGAGTTATAACAAAACATGCACCGTCAAGTTGGTTATGCCAAGTAAGAGTTCCGAAAAAATGTTTTTCTATTATTGTTTGAGAGATATAGAGACCGAGTCCCGTGCCGTTGACTTTTTTGGTTGTAAAGTAGGGCTGATTAATTTTCTCTATTATCTCTCTTGGTATTCCGCCTGCATTGTCACACACACTCAGAGCTATTTTATCCTCTGTCTCATTTACGGTGATACTGATTTCCGCCGACTCAACCTTGTGAGAGACGAGTTCATCCTTTGCATTTCCAATGATATTCAGCAAGACCTGCACCAATGAACTTTTGTGAATGAGAAAAGGAGTCTTACTATTATCGTGAACAGTGATTGCGATATTATTGGCTACCAGACTTTGGGCTATAACCTTCAGAGTAATTGATATAACCTCCTCCATAGTTGCAAATTCCTTTGGGGCATCAGGCTTGAAAAAATTTCTAAAATCGTC
>JAUSKV010000180.1 GCA_030646745.1 Sulfurimonas sp.
TGTCTCGCCAAATCTTACCAAATTAATTAACAGCTCAGATAAGGCAGAGAGTGTCACCATTGATGAAAAAATATTTATGCTCTCCGCTGACAAAATTAAGGATGTCTCGGGCAGAGAGATTGGTCAATTGATTTTTCTGCAAGATTTGACAAATAGTATCAAAGAGAGAGATTCGTTTATATTTCACAGTCTATTCTTTGGATTAGCAAGCATGACGATATTTCTGCTCCTTATCTATTTTATACTGCGTAGAAGTGAAATAAACAGCGAACTTCAAAATCAAGAGATACTCAAAAATGAGCAGAGAATACAGGAGCTTCAAAAACACACAAAAGTTATAGCATGGGAAGTAAACAGGGATGGACTTTACTCCTATGTGAGCAATTCTATCTATAACATTCTCGGCTACAGAGGAGAGGAACTGACAGGTAAAAAATACTTTTACGATCTTCACCCCGCAGAGGGTAGAGAGGCATTCAAAGAGGCTGCCTTTGATGTTTTTTTTAAAAAAGAGCCTTTTGAGAACATGACAAATCCTGTTTTAAATATCAATAACGAAGTAGTCTGGGTTTCAACAAATGCTGTTCCAGTACTGAGTGCGGATGGGGAACTGCTCGGCTACAGAGGTATAGACAGAGATATAACGCAAGAAGTAGCGAAAGAAAAAATTGCTCAGGAGTCAAACAATCTTTTTAAAAAAATCATCAATGCGATTCCTCAGAGAGTCTTCTGGAAAGATTTAGATTTACACTATTTAGGCTCGAATGAAGCCTTTGCGAAAGATTCAGGAAACTTAACGCCGGAGGCTTTGATAGGCAAAGATGATTACCAGATGGCTTGGGCAGAATATGCCAAAGAGTATCGAATAGATGACAGAAGGGTTATAAACTCCGGAGTTGCTAAACTATTTTATGAAGAGGAGATAAAAACCTCATTGGGTGAGAGCATGTGGATAAGCACATCTAAAATGCCTCTTTTAAATAATGACGGCAAAATCGTCGGTGTTATAGGAGTTTATGAAGATTTCACAGAGAAAAAAATAGTTGAGGACAAAATACATAAACTTGCATTTTATGACAGTTTAACATCGCTTCCAAACAGAACACTCTTTATAAATATGGTGAAGGAAGCTATTGAAAGCTCAAAACTTTCTCATAGCTATAACGCTCTTCTCTTTATTGATCTTGATAATTTTAAAGTACTCAATGACACCTTAGGGCATGAGATGGGTGATATTTTACTCCAAAGCGTAGCAAAAAGATTGCAAACGCTTGCCAAAGACGGAAACGCTCTTGCCAGATTGGGCGGAGATGAGTTTGTTTTAATTCTCAAAAACTTAAGTACAGATGAGGCAAAAGCAAAAAAAGAGTGCATGCACACTGCCACGCAACTGCTCGCTCTGCTTCAAGAGCCATACCGACTAAAATGGGCTGAGCATAAATCGAGTGCAAGTGTCGGCATCACTCTCTTTAACTCAGAGCACATATCCATCGATACCCTTATGAAACAGGCAGAACTTGCCCTCTATAAATCAAAAGAGTGCGGAAGAAATGCGTTTAAATTTTTTGAGCCTAACATGGAGAGTGCACTCAAAGAGAGAGCTGAGATTGAAAAAGAGTTGCGGGAAGCTATAAACAAAGAGGAGTTTGTTCTCTTTTATCAAGCACAGATAAATGAGTCAAAAAAGGTAGTGGGTGCAGAGGCTTTGGTACGATGGAGCCACCCAACAAAAGGTCTTATCTCACCTCTGGTTTTTATACCTGTGGCGGAAGAGTGTGACATTATTTTAAAACTTGGAGACTGGATTTTAAAGAGTGCCTGCAGTGAACTTCAGAGATGGTCAAGAATAGATGCCATGAAAGAGATTACACTTGCTATAAATATCAGCGTCAAGCAGTTCGGCCAAAACAATTTTGTCAGCAATATACTCTCAATCATAAAAGAGAGCGGAGCAAACCCAAGATTGATAAAATTGGAAATAACAGAGAGCATGCTTGTAGAAGATAAAGAGGGTATTATAGAGAAGATGGGCAAACTCAAAGAGGTTGGAATCCGCTTTTCCTTAGATGATTTTGGAACGGGATACTCCTCGCTCTCCTACCTCAAACAGCTTCCTCTCAATCAGCTAAAAATTGACCAGAGCTTCGTAAGGGATATACTCACAGATAAAAACGATGAAATAATATGTAAATCAACCATAGCCTTAGCAGAGAGTATGGGACTCAATGTTATAGCGGAGGGTGTTGAAACTGAGGAGCAAAAAGAGATGCTCTATTCTCTTGGATGCAGAGCATATCAAGGATATCTCTTCAGCAAGCCGATTCCAAGCAAAGAGTTTGAGACATTTGTTATAGAGTATATAAACCTGTGAAAAATTTGAAATTAAAAATAATTTTTATTGTCTCATTTATAATCTTCGTAGTTTCGTTTGTAGTTACAGGCTATACCATAATCTATGAGAAAAAACAGAGTCAGCAAAGAATTGCAGATGCCCACAAAAGCGTTACAACGACCTATCATGAAAGCATGGATGAGATTGTAAACTTTTTTCATGCAAGAGCGAATGAGTTTATAGCCGACAAAGAGATTTTCCAAGCCATCCTCAATAAAGATCATGACGCACTTTACATGCTGACAAAAAAGAGATGGGTCATACTGCAGCAAGAAAATCCGCATCTCATTGTTTTACAGTTTCATAATAGTGACGGAACATCGCTCCTCAGAGTGCATCAACCGCTCTTATATGGGGATGATATTGCAAAAAGAAGAGAGACGCTTTCTGAAATCCATTCAAAACAGAAGCTTCTTTACGGATTTGAAGAGGGAAGAGCCGGCTTTGTATTCAGGGTTTTGGTGCCGATTTTCAATAATCAGGAGTATATCGGTGCAATTGAGTTTGGAGTATCTGCTCAAAATTTGGCAGAACTAATCAAACATGATACAAATCTTGATGCTCTCTTTTTTACACACAAGAACTACATAGGTAAGTTTAAAGAGATAAAAGAGAGTACAACGGTGGGCAATTTCACTTCACTCAACATGTCGGACTCACTCCTGCCGCTTTTTAACAAATATAAAAAAACATACAATACACTCGAGAACAATTTTATAGAATTTGACGCTCATTTATACTATCTCTCCGCTACTCAGATTAAAAATTATAAAGGCGACGAGATAGGTCTGTTGGTATTTTTGAATCAGATGGATGATTTTGAAGGCTATATAAAAAGTCTTGCGCTATCTTCTCTCTTTATCACTTTAACCCTGATAGTTATTGTAGCAATATTCGTACATTTTTTATACAACAGAATAAGCGGTAAGATAAACTTTCAAGAGCTTTTCAACCAAACAGTGTTAGACGCCATACCCTCCCCGATTATCGTGTCCGATGGGAAAGAACTTATATTGGCAAATCAAACTTTTTTACTTTATTTTAAATACAAGAATATTGACGCTTTTAAAAAAGAGCATCAATGTGTCTGTGAGTACTTTGAGGAGGGTAATACGGATGATTTTCTTATGCCCAATAAAAACGATAGAGTTTGGACAGAATATATATTTGACAATCCGGAAAAAAACCATAAGGTAAAAATCACTATTGATGAGAAAACAACTGTCTTTGATGTAAAACTCTCAGCACTTCAATACAATAATGCGTCACGCTATGTTGTGGTTTTTACAGACATTTCATCGCTTCAATCATTAAGTACAAATGATTCGCTCACCGGCATAGCGAATAGACTCCATTTTGGTATGGTTTATGAGCATTTGGTAAGCATGGCAAAAAGAGAGCACAGCGAGTTAGGTGTTATCTTTTTTGATATAGATTACTTCAAAAAAATAAATGACATGCATGGTCACTTAGTAGGAGACTCTATTTTAAAAAGTATCTCAAATCTGATAAAACACAAAACAAGAAAAAGCGACATCTTTGCAAGGTGGGGCGGAGAGGAGTTTATAATACTGCTTCCGAATACTCCGCTAGAGAGTTGCGTAGTAATTGCAGAAGGCATGCGCCTCGCTATAGCAAATCAAAATTTTGTCAACTCGCTCAAAGTCACCTGCTCTTTTGGCGTAGCAACTCTCAGAGAAAACGAGTCATCCAACGAGCTTATAAAACGGGTGGATTCACTCCTTTATGAGGCAAAAGAGCTTGGCAGAAATCGGGTTGTCTCGTAAAATTTCATGCGTCAAACACCCTGTAATTCTCGAAAAACAAAGTTTTTTCGTAGCTTTAGGGGGTTGAGTCAACGATGACTCAAGTGTCCTTTAAAATCCTCTTACAACACATCTCTGCCGAAATTATCGCAGGGCTAAATCCACCAGCTATTACAAACTGTCCTACAAAATAGAGATTATTTATTTTTTGGGATTTAATTTGTGGTATTCTAAAAAACTGTTTTGGTGTCGGCTTGTAACCATAAGCTGTACCATTTGGAGTTTTTGTATATCGTTTCATTGTTTTCGGAGTTGCAACTTCGGCAAATTCAATAATCGCTTTGATATTTGGGTAATACATTTCTAATATACTAAGTACATTTTCCAAAAGCAATTCTTTTTCAATTTTGTATTCATTTTGACTTAAATCTTCCCAATTTTTAAGTTCATCTACAAGGCAAATCTCACCAAATGATTTAGTATCATCAACAAGCCCAGAATCAATTTGAGAATAATCAACAAATACAAAAGGTTTATTTTCTTGGGCTATAAAATTTGAGTAAGCCCCTTTCCCATAGATGTTTTTTAGATTTTTTGAAAAACCAATGTATATTGTTGAGATTGATTCTGCGATTTGTTTCTCTTCTTTAAAATCAATTTCAAAAAGTTTGTAAGTATCCACCGGAGCAATATTTGAGATGATAATATCAGCTTTTAAAGTAATATTTTGATTTGCGAGAGTGTAAATTACCTCATTTTTTGTAGCTTTTATAACAGTCGCTTTTGTGATAACTTTACCACCATTTTGCTCTATCACATCAGCTAAATAGCGACTTAATTTATAACTTCCACCTTTGATAAAATATCCTCCACCCTTATAATATGAACTTTGAGCAATTGCATGAAGCAAAATGCTTAGAGTTTTTGGGGAGTCATTATAGTATTGTGTAGTTGCATTAAGAATAAGTTTTAGTTCTTCATTTTGTGTCAAACTATTCAGCACTTCGCTCACACTTTTATTTTTGTATTTTAAAATTGGAGCAAATAAAAATGGGAAAAATAGGTAATGATACCATTTGAGATGCGAGAGTCTTTCAAAACAATCAGAGAGAGAAAGAATTATTTCAAAATATTTATCTATCGCTTTGACTTCATTTTGAAACTTCACTTTTAAAGCTTTTTTGGCATTTTCCACACCATCTGGCATAACGAATTCTCCGAACTTTGAATAAAGTTTGAAAAATTCTTGTGGCTTGATAAATGCAACATTTTTATACACTTCAAGCTTATCAAATATTTTTTTGATTTGTGGACTATAAACTCCTTCCATCTCATGAAGCCCTACTTCACAGATAAAGCCACCTTTCCTTTTAAAAATTGTAGCACAACCACCCACGATATTGTGCTGTTCAAGAAGTGTTACTTTATATCCATCTTTTGATAACAATGCTCCAGATGTTAAGCCTCCAAGCCCTCCACCGATGATAACTATATTTTTCATTTTTGCACCTTGATTTTTAGATTTATATTATTGTTAAGTTCAAATTTTGTATCTTCAAAATTAGGTTTTCCAAATACTTTTGGATTGTTTGAAAATCCATAAGCTTCTTTTGGGATACCTATAAAATTTTTATCAAGGAAACCATTTTGATTTTCATCACAAAATAAAGCTATCGCATAAGTACCATTTGGGATATTCGAAAATGTATGGTTTATTTTTGAAGTTTCCACTTTTAAGTTAATACCTCTGTAAGCTTTATCTACATTTGAAAAACTCTCTTTTGTATTGTAAAGTCCAGTTCTAAGGGTTTTACAATTTGAAGTTATGTTATTAATTTCTAAATTTACTTCACCACAAAAGAGAACTTTACTTAAAATAACTGAGGTTAAAAATACTTTTTCCATAATAGCTCCTATAATTTTAACAAATCTTACAAAAACAAAAAAACTTTGTCATTCACATATGTTAATTTTATACTCTTTTTTAAGACGACTAAGATGTTGTGGAGTAATGCCTAAAAATGTAGCGATATGATACTGTGGGACTTTTTCAAGTAAATGTGGAGTTTGTTGCAAAAACTCCTCAAATCGCTCTTTAGCACTTTTGAGTTGTCTATTGATAATTTGATTGTGCAAGTAACTATAAGCTTCTTCAGCCATAAGTCTTCCAAATCGTTCTCCACTTTTGAGATGATTATAAATAAACTGAATATTATCAAAAGAGGTAATCACAACTTCACAGTCTTCTAAAGCTTCAATATGAATAGTTGTTGTTTTTTGGTGTAAAAAACTTTCATAATCCGTAGCAAAAAGATTACACATATGAGCATTATGGTCATTAAAAAATATGCTCCAAGTAAAATCTTTTCCTGTTTTATCGATGATATATCCTCTTGCTAAGCCACTATTCATAAAATAAAGATTTTTACAGATATCCCCTTGATGAAGAATAATTTCACCTTTTTGGAAAGTTTTAATACTCAATTTTGACTCAATAAGTTTCCATTCTAATATATTAAGATTGACATGTTTTGTAATGAAATTTTTATATAAATGAAACATTTTATCAGTGCTACTATAGACTCAAAGCCTCTAATTTTTTCTCATACATCTCGCTTAACTCATCATATTTAAGTTGTTTGCTTTCAAAAAGTGCAAATTTATCATTGATATTTTTTTGACAATTTGCGATATTTTTAGTAAGTTCTACAACTTTACTATTATCATTTTTATTTGATGCTTCTATCACTTCTGTTTTTGATTTATTTACAATCCCCTCAAGTCGTTCTATCTCACTTTCATGTTTTACTTGTTTTACAGAGTTGTCAAAGCTATGAAGTAAAACCATTTTATTGTAGCTATCTTTTACAAATTCAAAAAACATCTCTTTATTGCTTTGAAATCCCTCTAAAAAGATATTTTCTATCTCAGGATTTTGAATTTTGAGTGTTAGCATTTTCTATCCTTCAATTTTTATGAAAAATTGTATCACAAATAGTATTTGAATATTTGAAAACTTAACATATCCTCGTCTCTTCGTGGAGTTTTTTGTATCTCAAAAGTTGATTTTGTATCTTTTCTATTGTTATCTGAAGTGGAAGAAACTGTACTGTTACAAATTAGTTAACTGATACGTACTTTAACTAAAAATATATTCTAGCCCCTGTATTTAATCTCACATCCACTAAACTCAAACTCCAACGCATCCGATGGCTCTTTGTAGAGAAGCGGACTATCCAAATCTATATACTTTATCACATCGCTGTATGCCATCGCCAGATGCAGGGCGATATTTATAGAAAAAGGACCTTCAAGCATTGAGCCGAGCATGCAAACAACACCGTTTACCCTGCAATACTGCAAAATTTCTATCGCTTTTGTAACACCACCGCACTTCATAAGTTTTATATTTATCATGTCAGCACTTTTTGTCTCAACAACTTTTTGTGCATCTTCAAGCGTAAAAACCGCTTCATCTGCGAGTATCGGAATGTTTGAATAGGAGGTTATCTTTTTTAAACCCTCCAAATCTTTTGCGATAACCGGCTGTTCAATCAGCTCTATTTTTACATTGCGCAGCGCATCTATAAATTTCAGAGTATCCTCCACATGCCACGCTTGATTTGCATCGATAATCAGCTTAGCCTCCGGGAGCTCTTTTGCAATATTTTTAGTAACTTCTATTGCATGTGTAATATCTGCACCTAACTTTATTTTGAGTATTCGCATGCCCTCATAAAACGCTCTCTTTGCATCTTCAACCATTACTGAAGCGTCGTTTAAACTGATTGTTATATCTGTTTCTAAAATTATCGCTCTCTCTACTCCCAAATAGTGATACATAGGAATATTTTGAGATTGCGAAATCAAAGAGTGCAGAGCCATGTCAAGCGCTGCTTTGGCGGAGCTTCCTATTTTTTTGATTGAATATTTTGTTGCTCTTTGGTCATGCAGAATCTCTAGTGCGGTTGAGGGCATGTGAAGGTTCAAAAAAGTTTTTGCACTTTCTATTGACTCCAAAATCTCTTCAATCCCCTCGCCCGTTATAGCTTTAGTTGCAGGTGCTTCGCCTATACCAACCAAGCCGTTATTGCAACTGAAAGTAACTCTCACAAACTCCACATTTTCCACTCTCCGCAAAGCCGTAATAAAAGGCGTTTTAAGTGGGATTTTTTTTATCTCTGTCTCTATTTTTACTATTTTCATTTTGCCAAACCAACCATTATATTTCCGACTAACAAACCTCCGAAAGTGCCTATTAAATACCCCATTACCGCCATGAGAACTCCTACGCTTACGAGTGATTTGTTATAGGCTGCAGCCAAAATCGGAGCAGAGGCTACTCCGCCGATGTTTGCTAAGCTAGCAACCGTAACAGAGAACAAATCTAGCTTAAATATTTTTGCGCTCACAACCATAATTATTGTATGAATTACCAAAATCATAAACCCTGCAAATACATAAATCCCTACTGCACTAAAACTCTCAAACACCGCTTTTGAGCCGATGAGCGCTATGAGCATGTAGAGCGACATGGTTGCAATTTCGCTTGAACCATTGCAATTCTTCAGCCTTGTGAATGAACCAAAAATCCCAAAAAGAGTCGCAATTAAAACTGTCATCGTAGTGCTATTTATCATCTCCACATGTCGCGCTATCTCTTGCGAGAGAAGCGAAGCAACTACTGCAAAAAGAATCAGAAGAGGGTATTTTTTTGCCTTTTTGGTACTCTCATAATCAATTTTCAAGCGGATATTTTCTCTTTTTTTTGCTCCTACAAATCTATCAAAAACAGGTGCAAATGGAACCAAAAAGAGTAAAAACATAACCCAAAAAGTGTAGTTCACGCTATCGACTATCAGCACAAAACCATACGCCTCTTGCGTCACTCCAAGAGCTGAACCCACCGCCACCATATTTGCAGTTCCGCCAAACCAACTGCCTGAGAGTGCCCCAAAAGCAACAGCCATGTCGTGATTGAAATTAAAAATCACAGAGACTAAAATAAATCCGCATGCCAAGCTGATTACAGTCAGAACATAAGCGATGAGCAGAGATTTTCCAAGTCTGAAAAAGTGTGAAAAATCAATTTTCAGAAGCATTAAAAATAACATGGCGGGAAGTAGATTTGCTTTTGCCAAAGAGTAGCTGTTATTTATGGCACTGTTTATTTCAAACACTCCAAAACTAGCCAACAACATACTGAGGGCATAAATAAGCACGACCGGAGGAAGGTATTTAAAAAGTTTCAGCTCACTCTTTTTTTCTAAAATATTAAAAAATAGAGCGATAAAAACCAAGGTAAAGAGGTAAAAAAAAGGTGAACTAATCACAAGGAGCTTCTTTAAAACCTTTGATATTGGCTCGCAACTCTCTCATAAAGTTCACTCCGGGGTCATGCTTTTCAGTCCTATAATTTTTGTCACTCTCCAGCCACAAGGGACTCTTTTCAAAACATCTGTACTCCTGATGACCTACAACATACTCGATGGTGCTGAATTTTTCACGCAGATAATTTACCAAATATATATTAGCTTGTAGTTGTGCATGCGTTAAATTTTCTTTATTGTTCTCTCCGCCCACATTTTCTATTCCAATCGCATTGTAATTGAGTCCGATTACATGTCTTGCCATAAAATCAAGCGGCATGAGCTGGTGAATCGTTCCGTCTCTCTCTACAAGAAAGTGAATAGAGACATTTACCGCTCCCGCATTTACCAAATCCGGTCTATCGGTTGGAAGAGTCTCTGGGGTAAATCTGTCCAAAGATTTTTCATAACTGTCAATCGCAGTGTAGTGAATAAGAACGATTTTAGGGACGATTTTAATATCCTCAACACTTAGATTGTAGTGTGATTTTATATATGCTTTTGTAAGAGAAATCCTTTTCTCTCCAAAAGGAATCGGAGTCTGTTTTATTTCATAAGCAAAAAGCGTAACGGAGGCAATTATGAGTGTGATTATAGTTTTTTTCATAAAAAATTGTATCATATATTTAGAGGGTTTTAATCACAATATGACTATATTACACCTTTCAATACAAGCTGACCTCATGCGCTTTTACATGTAAAATGCGTTGAAATATTTTGAGT
>JAUSKV010000182.1 GCA_030646745.1 Sulfurimonas sp.
CAAAAAGAGCTAGAGTATATCGACCCGACAACAAAACTTAGAAATCGCAAATATCTCATTGATAAACTTCCGGAGTATCTTAAAATAGATGCAAGCTCCAAAGGCGGCATCAATATGATGATAGCGCTAAGTGGAGTCATCGAAGCGAACGACAAGATAGGCTTTCGTGATGTCGATAAACTTTTTATTGATATTGCCAATGTATTTAAAAGTCATACAGACAAATATGAACACTCGATAGTTTCAAGAATGAACGGTACGGAGTTCTCTATTTTGCTTCCTGATTGTAATGATGCAGATGGTTTAGTACTTGCTAAGAATATCTATAAATCGGTGAGTAACCTTATTATGTCATGTGGACTTGACTTGAATGCAACTTATATTTCTCTTGGACTTTATGAGTACAACTACACACAAAATATCGGTCAACTTCTTTCTCTCTCGGATAATGCTCTCTCTCAAGCCAAATTTAACGACACGCATATACACCTAGAGAGAGCGGAGAGTGCAATTGAAGTTATGGGTAAAGATGCTTGGAGAGGCATTATAAATGAAGCATTGAATTCAAGTAGCTTTCATTTTGTCTCATGGACGGCGGTGGATGTAAAAGCCAAAAAAGTAGCGCATCATGCACTGAGTCTGAACCTTAAAGACAAAGATGGCAAAACATACTACTATGGTCAATTTATGGCACCGGCAAATCAGGCAGGCATTAGTTCGCAAATCTATAAAAATGTTATAAATATGATGTTTAAAACTCCAGATAGCAATCTGAAAGGTTTAACCTGTTCTCTTAGACTCTCTTTTGAGTATTTGGATATGAAAGAGACCTATCATGAGCTTAGTAACCTCTTTAGAGAGTATGCAAAACATCTTCCGTTTAAGCTGATTATGGAGATTCCCGATAGACTTGTTCGTAAGAATTCTGAGCAGATAAAACAGTATAAAGCTCTTTTTGAAAAATATAATATTGAGATGGGAATTTATGAGTTTATCGGCGAGAGTTCAGATTATCAATATCTGCAAGATTTAAGACCTGCCTACATCAAAGGCGAAACAAGCTACTTCTTAAGTCAAAGCGAGCAGGCTCTATCGGCTCTTAGACTTATTACGGACACAATAGGCATCTCGCTTATTGCAACAGGAGTGATGGATTTAGAGACACTAGGCAAGCTTGAAGCAAAAGATATATTTGTTATTCAGGGTCGAGCTACGGAGATGATTGAGCTAAAGTAAAAAGATTATACTTTAATATAGTTTTTTATATACTGTGTTCCTAAATTGTAACCTAGGGAAAAAAAGGGGATGTATGTTTTTTGGAAATAATCGTGAGTTAGAGGCGTCTATAAAGAAAAAAGAGGAAGAGATTCACTCACTTAAAAATGAGCTTGAAAATGCAAATGCAAGAATTTCAAGATTGGAAGAGGCGGCAAGAGGTAATGAATCTGAGCATATTATGAATGAACTCACCCGTTCCTTAACAAAGAATCTTACGGATGGCTGTGAAAGAGATTTGAAAATAATTCAAGGTGATCTAAGCAGTAACCTCAAAAACCTTGAAGATGTTGATAGCAGAAATCAAATAAATGGCGAATATACGCAACATACGCAAGCAGATGTGAATGATTTAGCCAGTGACATGGACGCCCTACTCGAACATATTACAAGCACTTATGAGCAGGTAAATACTCTGAACTCTAATGTTGAGAGTATCTCAAATGTTATAAACCTTATTAAAGATATCTCTGATCAAACAAATCTTTTAGCCCTTAATGCCGCGATTGAAGCCGCAAGAGCCGGCGAGCATGGCAGGGGATTTGCAGTCGTAGCCGATGAGGTCAGAAAACTGGCTGAGAGAACTCAAAAAGCAACAAGTGAAGTTGAAATAACAGTTCAGAGCCTAAAGCAAAATACACAAGAAGTTCATACGCACTCAAAAGCTATGGAAGAGTTGTCTCAAAGCTCAAACAGTAAAATGGATACATTTCAAGAGAGAATGAATAAGTTATCATCCAATACAGAGATAATTGCCACAGAAAATAAAGATATCACTTATGCTATTTTTATGGTTTTAAGTAAACTCGACCACCTGCTCTTTAAAGCAAACGGATACAAAACAGTATTCAGCGGGGAAATTACCGGCTCTTTTGCATCAGACACAGAGTGCAGACTCGGAAAATGGTATTTTGAAGGTACAGGAAAAGAGAAGTTTGGAAAATGTGCAAGCTTTTCCAAAATGGTTGAACCGCATAAAGAGGTACATGATAGCATCAAGAAAGCTGTTGAGTGTGTAAAAAATGGTACATGTACAATAGAATCTAAAAATGTTATGACCTACTTCAACGCCGCAGAGAATGGCAGCAAAAAAGTTGTAGAACTTTTAGGTACCATCCTAGAAGAAGAGAAAAGATATAGACATAATAGTTAATAACTAAACTCCTCTGGAGTTTAGACCTTTTATCAGAGCATCCTCAATTTCAGTTGTATAATCAGGATTTAACCTTCTTAGCTCTCTCTCAAAATTTATAATTAAATCTTTGTTTGTATTTGGATGGAGACAGATACTGAAAATTATCTTCAAATATGTATCAAAAAGGCGATAAGTTTTAACTTCTCCCTTTTCATCAATTACACCATAATATTTTATAACTGAATCAAGAGCCTCTTTGAGTCCTTTAGAGGTTGTTCTTTCATCTTCTATAATTGCTTTTAAAGATTGTAAATCTAGTTCCGACTCTTTCTTTTCTGCTTTATTATTAATCTGCACACTCTTACTTCTAATAGACACAAGCAAAAAAATCAACAAACCCAGAACAACCGTTAGACCAAAACCTACTTCTAAAAGAAAGACAATATCCATAATTTTTTCCTATACATTGAATCTATCAATTTTTTCACTCAATACTTGGGCATCTTTACTAAGAGAATTTGCTAAATCCATCAACTCATCAATAGTTTTTGAACTACCTTCAACCACACACTGAACATCAGAGGTGCTTTCATTAATATCTTCTATATCCAAACATATTTTAGAGTTCTTTTCTAGCAATATATTTGTGTATTCTTTCGTAGTTTGAAGCTTTTTAGCAGCCTCTGTAATGAGTGATTTAACTTCATCACTATGCGCATTTAATTCATTTAAAGAGTTAGATTGTTCTTTAATACTATCAACCGCCTCAACTGCTGTTTGTGAAAGCACTCTAAATGTTGCATCGCTCTCTGTCAGAGACTTCTGAGTTTTCTCAGCTAGTTTTCTAACTTCATCGGCAACGACTGCAAATCCTCTTCCATGCTCACCGGCGCGAGCCGCTTCAATTGCCGCGTTCAACGCCAAAAGATTTGTCTGCTGCGCAATATCGGAAATGATTGTCAAAATATGTTGAACATCCCCTATGGTCTGATTAAGATTACTTATCTGCTCAACGGTCTCTCCTCCTCTTTCAACATTCTTCTTAATGCCAGAAATCATACTTTCAATTTTATCTTCCGCATTACTCAGCGAACTATCCGCCTCATTTATTCTATTCACAGATTCATTATTTATTTGATTCGACTCTTTCATAATATTTTCTATTTTTGCAGAATTGTTCATCATGTCGCGTAGGAGATTACACCCCTTGGATATCTCATTTTTTTGTGAAACAGTCATTTTGTTTATGCGAAGTGCTACATCTTTATTTGTTGCTACGGCATGTTTTGTATCGCGAATAAAGCTTGCGGAATCCTCTATAAACTCATTTATGTATTTTGCGATAAGACCAATTTCATCGTTATATTTGATTGTAAGCCGTTTTGAAAAATCTCCTTTCATCAAGGAGAGTTCACTTACAATTCTCTCTACCTGAGAGCCGACGAGTAACTTCATGCCAAAATATACAGCAAGCTGAATAACTAGCTGAAGAGTAATCACTCCAATCCACATAAAC
>JAUSKV010000194.1 GCA_030646745.1 Sulfurimonas sp.
TATTATTCAACCGCTTAATAGCCTCCTTAACGGGGTAAAAGAGGTTAACAACGGTTCATTAGATGTGCATATTCAAGCTTTTTCTGCAGATGAGATAGGTTTTTTAACGGAATCATTTAATGCCATGGTAACTTCTATTAAAAATTCTAAGAAAAAGCTTGAAGAGTATGCGCTCAACCTTGAATCCATGGTTGAAATGCGTACTACAGAGCTGAGCGATGCCAAACAAGAAACGGATAGAATTTTGGAAAATGTTGACGAGGGTCTTTTTCTTATCATGCAAAAAGATGGAAATTTTGTGATGGGCGGGCAATACTCAAAAATATTAGAATCCATTTTTATGCGGAATGATTTTTTAACATGCCCTTTTATAGAGCTTTTAAGTCAATTTATAGAGAAAAAAAAGAGTCAAGACTTAGAAAAGTTTTTAAAATTAATGTTTAAAATGAACATTGGAGAGGCTACATTAGAAGGGTTAAATCCTTTAAGTGAAATTAAATTTATTTTTCCGGGTACGGCAAAATATTTAGTTTTTAAGTTTCGCCGTATTTTAAAAGGAAACAATATCTCTCATTTGCTTGTGACGGTGCGTGATATAACGCAACAAGTTGAACTTGAAAAAAAATTAGAACAGACAGAGCAAAATAACAAAAATCAAATGGAGATGCTCTTTAAGATTTTACATGCGGACTCTATGCTGCTTAACGATTTTATTGTCGGTATTGAAGCTGAATTACAAGAGATAAAGAGTGCTTTACATGAGCAAAACGGCACTCTGCAAAACAGAGTGGAACAAATTTATAGATCAGTCCACACCATTAAAGGGAATGCTTCTCTGTTGAATCTCGACTTTTTAACGCATATCGCACATGCCTTAGAAGAAAAACTTCAAATACTTCGTGTAAAAGAGAATCTCTCTGAAGAAGATTTTACATGTATAGGTGAAGAATTTGAATCTCTCCAAAAATCAACTCTCTTAATGAATGATTCGGTAGAAACTTTACTCGATTTCAAAGAAAATATAAGTGACCGGACAATAGACATCAATAAAATTACACTTAAAGCTATTGAGCAGTTTATTGATAAAAACAGCGATGAAAATTTGGGTGCTAGAGTTGTAGCAAACAAGTTTGATTTATCTCTTTTAGAGAAGCAAAAAAGAGTGCTTATCAAAGATATTTTAATTCAACTTGTCCGAAATTCACTCGCCCATGGTATAGAATCTTTTGAAGAGAGAAGAGGAATGGGTAAACATGAAAAAGGGGTTATTACTTTAGAGACTCATTCGCAAGAGGGAGTTTTCACACTCATCTATGAAGATGACGGAAGAGGAATTAATGTGCAAAAACTCAAACTCAAAGCTATAGAGCAAAATATTTTATCCTCTGAAGATGCCAAAAATATGACTCATAAGGAGCTTGCAGAACTTATTTTTGTCTCAGGTCTTTCAGGTGCATCCAATATATCTATGCTTGCAGGCAGAGGTGTCGGGATGGATCTTGTACGCGACAAACTCTCCAAACATGAAGGTTCTATTGATGTTGTTTTTGAAAAAGAGTGCTTTACCCGTTTTACAATTGAGTTTAAAGAGAGCCTATGAATATGGATAAAATAGAAGAGTTAGAACAAAAATTGCAGCGTTATAAATCTATTTTTTTACGCTATTTTGCCGACGAGACAATAGAAGAATTTTTAGAAGGCGGCACTCTGCAAAACCTATCCGGACAAAATATTGAAGTTTCTATGCTTTTTTTTGACCTTCGAGGTTCGACAGCCATTGCCGAAAAACTAGAGCCAATTGTTTTTTCTGAGTTCTTAAGCGAGCTATTTACAGATGTTATGGATCTGATTTATGGAAATGGCGGTTCGGTAAATAAGATGATAGGCGATGGAATATTGGCAACATTCGGCTGTCCCTCAAGCAAGGGAGACGATACCTATCAATGTGTGAAAACTGCCCTACAAATCCGAGAGTATCTGCACACCTTTAATGATGTACGCCCCGATTATTTGCAAAATGATATTCGATGCGGAGTCGGAATTGCAACAGGTCAAGTATTTGCAGGAAGCATAGGTTCTATCAGAAGAATGGAATACACCGTTTTAGGAGATGCAGTGAATGTGGCTGCAAGACTTGAAACACTTACTAAGGAACTCAAACATGATATTCTTATTGACGGGAATACCTATAATAAGTTGGTAAATAGAATAGGCGTCGAAAAAGCTATGCTCAATCGGGTGAAAGGTAAAACTGAAACCTTAGAGATTTTCAAATTACTCCGTTTATTAGAAGAATAAAATGGAGTTTTTAACTTTTGTAACTGCTGTTTTTATGCTCCTCTGGCTTGTGTTTGTCGTCATTTTTGAATATAGATTAATCAATATATTATTCTCTCAAAAATATTTTAAACGCATTTCATCTCTTATGCAAGATGAAAAACCATTTTTAAGCGTTATTGTTCCGGCTAGGAATGAAGAGGTAAATATTGCTTTATGTCTAAATGCTCTGCTTGAACAAAATTATTTATATGAAAGGTATGAAATTATTGTTGTGAATGATAATTCTACGGATGCAACACAAAGTATAGTAGAAAAATTTGCACAAGAGTATCCGATAATCAAACTTGTAAACGCACCGATTCTTCCAAAAGATTGGGCGGGTAAAAATCATGCCTGCCATACCGGTTATTTGCATGCAAA
>JAUSKV010000202.1 GCA_030646745.1 Sulfurimonas sp.
TTCTCCAACCAATTGCTGATGTTAATACTCACGAATTCATAATTTATCAAAGTCTTATGCGAATTCGTAAAGATAATCAACTTTATGGACCTGAGACATTTTTACATCTTGCTATGAGTATGGGGCAAATGCCTATGATTACACGTTCAATGATAAGAAATACTTTTAAACTCTATAGTACATTGCCTGAGAATGCCATAATCTCCATCTCTTTGTCTTTTTATGATTTGAATGATGAAGGGTTACTCTCATATATTAGCTATTGGGCAGAGCGTTACAATATATCTTCTTGCAATATTTCATTTCAAATTAGGAATGAAATTGACATGTTAGAAAATAAATATATTTTTGATGTAATCAAAGAACTTCAGTCCAAAGGATATAAAATAATCCTTGATAATTTTGGTTTGTCACAATGTAATTTTTTAAATCTTTTAGAACTTAAACCGGACTTTATAAAGCTTCAGGCGGATACTATAGAAAAATTACAAAGTGACTTTATGGTCTCGGTAGTTCATAAAATAATAGAGATTGCACATGCTATCAGTTCTAAGGTTATTATTTCAAACATCTCTAATATAGACCAAATCAAACTACTACATACAGCCAATATAGACCTTATGCAAGGTTTTGCTATTCAAGTCCCCTATGAAGTATTCGCCGACTAATTCAAAACTGTCAATTATTTTTTATAGAATGTTATACGTGATATGATAGAATCATCTTAAATTTAGAAGCGAAGTAACTATGTTGAAAGAAACTTTATTCATATTAAAACAAAAAAAAGATTTTTCTATTCTTTTGGTTGATGATGAAATAATGATACTAAAACCAATGTAGCGTATGATGGAACGCATGTGTGGCAATGTAGCAATAGCTAATGATGGCTTAGAGGCATGGAACATATATCAGAACCGTTCTTTTAGCATTATTGTTACGGATCTGAATATGCCTAACATGAATGGTGTAGAACTGATTAAAAAGATAAAAGCTATCAATCCAAATCAGCTAATTATAGTTATAACAGCTTTTAGACAAGAGGTAGAGATAGAAGAAGCAAAAAAATATGGGGCAAGTATCATTTTAGAAAAGCCTTTTTCATTGGAATCATTTTTAGATGTAATAAAAAATATGCCTATCTAAGCAAAGCATATAGAAGATTTTCATTACATACGTTTCTCTAAAGCTACTGCCATAAGCGCAGTGAAAACTCCTATTAAATTTCATAAGCCATATTGTCTAAAATAGTAAAAAGTTCTTTTGAAGCTTCTTCGGCAGAACTAAAAGCGAAAATGATTTTGTCGGCATTTTCAACGGCTCCATCTTCTATATGTTTAGGGATAGTCCTAACATTTTCATGTACTATTTTATGAATAGAATCTATTTTGCTATATGAAGGTGTTTTGCCAAATATATTTTTGCCTTCATTTGCATACCACTTTCCAAATCTGCAGCTAAGATGGTCTGAAAATGTAAATTTATGGTCATCTTTAAATACAGCATCGTAACCATGGAGTTTAAATACAATATGATCTAATTTCGCAAGGTTTATAAACATCTCATTTGAAACTTCTTTATTGTTCTTTTGAATTTTTTGCGCACTTGTAACTAATTGTTTTAAACTTTCGGTAAAAGTATCAAGCTTTTCCATAGAAATCGACACTTCGTTATTCATATGATTAGAAAAATCCTGTATCTCAACACTATTTTGTTTTAATAGATTTATATTAAGTTCAACTTCATTGGTTGCTTTTTGAGTGCGTTCTGCAAGTTTTCGAACTTCATCGGCAACAACTGCAAAACCTCTTCCGTGTTCACCTGCACGCGCAGCTTCTATTGCTGCATTTAATGCCAGCAGATTTGTTTGATCACTAATATCTTTAATGAGTGCTATTACATTCGTAATCTCATTTACACTATTATTAAGTTGAGATGAGTTTTCTTTACTGCCGGCTACTTTTTCTGAAATGCTTGTTAAGGAAGCACTCATTTCAACCGTTGAATGTTGTACTGCAGAAACAACTTCTTCTGTTTGCGAGTTTTGTGTGTTAATAGATTCTAAAGCCTGCATCGTATCGATAATACCTTTTTGAACTCCGCTTACACCGGTCATGGCACCTGCACTTAAAAGCTCTGTTAAAGAGAGTGTCAGTTTGTTTGCTTCTAAACGTTTTTCACTTTCATGAGAGAGTTTGTCTGATTCTTCTAAACTACCTTTTGCATCTTGCATTGAGTTATTTGCAACATTTACTAGGTGATTTACGGATTGTTGAATAAATCCTATCTCATCCTTGCCGTTTTGACAAATATTTTTAGAAAAATCTTTTGAAGAGATTACGGTGTCTATTTCCTCTTTAAATCTATTTATTCTTTTTGATAAATTGTTTGAGATATAAAAACTAAATGCAAGAATAAATATAACAATTGATACATTTATACCTGCTCCAATTATCATAGAGTTAAATGCATTGTTTTTTAAAAGAATCACCTGATTTTTTAAACTAGAAGACATTTTGTCCTCAACATTTTTAAGTATATTGATTTTAGAAGTTATTGTATTAAACCAGTAAGTTGCATCTACCCCGAATCCTCCATTTGGATGATTCAGTGCTATTTTTCGCATTTTTTCTACTTCATCAACTGCTTTATCTTTCATGTTCTCTTCATAAAATATTTTATTTTCATCGGATGCTAAAAAAAGAAATTTTTCCATAAAAGTTTTTTGTTCACTAAGCAACCCAATAAATTTTTCATAAAAGCCGGGGGCAAAAACATCTCCGGAAAAAGTAGAAGATAAGACAGCTCTCTCTATTCCGACTCTCTCTTTAGAAGACAAGAAATTCACAAAAGAGTTAATCGCATTGTTCATACTAGCGTTAGCACTCATCTTCGCAATCTCCTCAATTGATTTAATAAAATTGTCATTGGTTGAAGTATAGTAGGCAACAGGGATACTAACAGCAATATTCAAAGAGTCCGTTTGACTTCTAATATCACTTATTTTAGATAAATTATTAGCAGCATTTGATATTTTTAAACGTAAAAATTGAGGGTATTTTTCTAAATCCATAAATTTATTGTAATTTTCTAGGTCTAAAATTGCCTTATCGGTATCTTTTCGAATGCCTTGTAGTTCAGATGAAAATTTCGCACCTTTTGAACTGATAAAGCCTGCAGAAGCGCCTCTCTCTTTTTGAATATTATGAACGAGAGCACTACTTCTTTGTGCATAACCAACCATCTCCTCTATTTGTTTTAAGAGAACCACCTCTTTGTAACTTCTATAACTATCCATTCCAAGTGACCCTAATATTACAA
>JAUSKV010000109.1 GCA_030646745.1 Sulfurimonas sp.
GAGCACTATTTCATCTAATACAGCTAAGCATATTGCATTTGCAAAAGTCAGCACCATAAAAGAGTTAGACGCTCTTTTAGCCAAAAACAGCGGTAAAAAAATCATGCTTGATTTTTATGCTGATTGGTGCACCGCATGTAAAGAGCTAGAAGAGGTTACATTCGCGAATGCAGAGGTAAGAGAAAAGATGAAAGAGTTTGTACTGATTCAAGCAGACATAACAGCCAACAAAGAGGAGCAAAAAGCTCTCAGTAGCAAATATGGAGTTTTTGGTCCTCCTGTTATACTATTCTTTGATGAAAAAGGTGAAGTTGTAAAAGCCAAAACCGTTACAGGATTTATGGAACCAACCGAATTTTTAAAACAGCTAAATAGATAGCACGTATTATCAGTCAATAAACTCAAAAACCTCTTCATAAGAGAGCCTGAGTTGCGTTGACTGCTCATTCACTCTATATCCAAAGGGAAGCAGCATGGAGAGCTGATATTTTTTTGTATCAAGACCCAAAATCTCTTCAACCTTCTCCTTCTCAAAACCCTCAATCGGACATGAATCTATCCCTATAAATGCCGCAGCACTCATCATGTTGGCAGATGCAATATAGGATTGTTTGGATGTCCAAGCATAGATATTTTCATCACTGCTGAGTGTATATTTTAAATGTCTTGCGTACAAATCCAGATAAAAGTCTAAGTTTTTTTGCGGCATCTCTCGTCGTAAAAATCTCATTTTCGGTATGCCCGACTCCGGTTTTGCACTCTCAATGGCAGCTAACACAACAACCAAATGTGAGCATGAAGTAACCTGCACCTGATTCCAGCAATAGGGTCTCAATTTAACTCGCAGCTCTTCATTTGTTATAACCAAAAACTTCCATGGCTCCATGCCAAAAGAGGATGGAGATTTTCGCCCTGCTTCGAGTATAAATCTCATCTCTTCTTCCGATATTTTTTTACTCTCATCAAAAACTTTACAGGCATGTCTAAAATCCATTGCCTTTGAAAAATCATTATTCATCTTTAAAATCTCCCTCTCAAATTATCTATCAAATTATTAAAAAAATTATATACTTCCAAACTTAATTACAAAGAAACATGGCAATGGAAAATTTCGCACTCATATTTACAGCTCTATTTATCGGATATATCATAAATAAGAGGGAGGTGTTTTCCAAAGAGGCACCTCTTATTTTAAATCAGTTTATACTCTATATCTCACTTCCGGCTATGGCTCTGCTGCAAATTCCAAAGCTTACCCTCTCCTACAAGGTTATTATCCCTGTTTTTATAGCATGGGTTGTTATGGGAATGAGTGCTTTGCTTATCTTTAAAATCTCCAAATTTCTTTCATTCTCTAGAGAAGAGACGGGTGCTTTGATGCTTGTCGGGGTTCTTGGAAACACCTCATTTTTGGGTATTCCCATAATTTCGGCATACTTTGGAGAGAAAGCATTGGGCTATGTTTTAATGTATGACCAGTTAGGCTCATTCATTGCTCTCTCCACTTATGGAACTTTTATCTCAGTGTATTACTCAAGCCACAAAAAAGTTGACAAAAAAGCAGTACTCCTGAAAATAATAAAATTCCCGCCATTCCTATCTCTGCTTGTGGCACTTTTTTTTATAGGCACCACATTTCACCCTCTTGTAACAAGTGTACTCTCTTCGCTCGCAAGCACCATAGTTCCGCTTGCTCTTGTCTCCGTTGGTCTGCAACTGAGATTTAAACTTCCTCCGCATGAGATAAAACCCTTTAGCGTTGCACTTTTTGTGACACTGGTTGTAGCTCCGCTCATCGCCTATGGTATTTCACTTTTGTTTTCATGGCAAAACAGTGCATCGCAAATTTCAATCATGGAAGCAAGCATGGGACCGATGATAACTGCCGGAGCAGTAGCCACCATGTCAGGATTAGCTCCAAAACTAAGTTCATCCATCATCGGGTACGGAACGCTTTTATCGTTTTTGACTACATGGGTTGTTTATAAATTGATAGTTTAAAATTTCAAAGAAGGAGCATTCCACATGCCATGTTACTGCGATAGCAAAAAAGAGTTTAGTGAATGTTGCGAGCCATTTTTAAAAGATATGCAAAAACCGTCCACTCCCGTGCAACTAATGCGAAGCAGATATAGTGCTTTTGTACTTGGCGACGGAGAGTATCTTGTAAAAACAACTACAAAAGAGAACCGTTATGAAGATAATATAGAAATTATAAAAGAGTTCGCCAAAAGTGCTCTCTGGCTTGGGCTAGAGGTTTTAAAAGAGAGTGAGAATCAAGTCGAATTTAAAGCTTTTTACAAAGAGGGGAACATCATAAATGTTCTGCATGAAAAGAGCAATTTTGTCAGAGAAGACGGCATGTGGCTTTACAAAGACGGGATACTCTTTAACTCTAAAATAGAGAGGAACGAACCCTGTCCATGCAAAAGCGGCAAAAAATATAAAAAGTGTTGCGGGTAATTTAAGAGTTGCTCTTTGCATGCCGAGTTTTTGTCGGCATGTAGATTTAACTCAATGGATAGCTTAATCGTGGTGATGATGCCCATGATGTAAAATTTCTTCAATCTCTTTTTTACTCAGCTCTTGAATTTCTGTGATTGTTCCTTCAAATGTGAGCGTACGTCCGGCAAGCGGATGGTTGGCATTCAGGGTTGCAAAATCATCTTCAATGTTTGTCACAACATAAATAACCCCTTCTTCCGGAGACTCATCTATGTATCCGTCAAGCTCCATGCCGATAAAAATATCCTCAGGAAGCTCATCTATCGACTCCTGAAATATAAGCTCCTCTTTGTACGCACCAAAGG
>JAUSKV010000204.1 GCA_030646745.1 Sulfurimonas sp.
GAAAAGTGTCGCCGAACCTCTGGTCTATGCAGTAGATGAGTTGGTTCTCTTTAGTGCCAAAGAACCGGATTTCAACAAAGGTTTGAAACTTCTAAAAGATAAAGATATAACAAAAATTTTAGTTTTAGATTTGAACACGACATTTTATGGAAATTCGGCGATTGAAGCCATGCAAAAAGAAAAAGTTTATGAAGCTGCAAAGCAAAAACTCAGTTTTGTAGATTCAATTTCTGACTCTTTGTTATCTAACATGGAAGAAAATGAGATAGCGATTATTCAAAAATCTTTACTCTATACCACTGGCATGAAAAAATTTAAAAAAGATAAAAATTGGATTGAAATATGTTCAAAACTTTATACTCCAATTAATCAGAATATAGTGATGCTAAAAAGCGGTGAGGGCAACAGAGATGCAAAACTGCTTTATGATTATATTTTAAGCGAAGATGCTAAACAAATATTTAAAGAGCATGGCTATAGTACAGAGTGGTAGATAGTAAACTTCTTGCAAAACTCAAAACACGCTCACTAAGGCTTCGCTTGTGCTGTAGAATCGTTCGCTTTATTTTGAGTTTTGCAAGAAGGCTAGGAAGAATTTTAAACAAACAGAAGGTATAAAGCACCCCAAAGTAGAAAGATAATAAAGCCTAAAACTGCAAAAGTTATTATGAGTCTTAGGCTTAAAAAGAGGAGAAACTTTATAAATGAGGGTATTTTCACTAGAATATTATTTGTAGGGTACTATAGGAAGATTCATAGATTTGTAATACATCATCCCATCTGCAAAGTCGATAACACTGTATTTTAGCTGATCAGAGAGGAAGTTCGCGAGAACTTTTGTTCTGCTTCCTGTGCGGCAAATAAGAGCAAAGGGTTTTTTTGTGTCAACTTTTGCATTCAGTTCTTTTAAGAAAGCTTCTACATTATATCCGCCTCTTTCGTCAAAAAAAGTGATGCCCAAAGCGCCTTGTGCTATGCCGGTTTCTTTCCATTCACCAGGGGTTCGGATGTCAACTATCGGTATTTTAGAATCCAATAATTTTTGAGAGGGATGCAGGGTTGAGAGTTCCGCATAAAGCGAAGATATTAAGATAAGGAATGAAAAAAAGATTTTCTTCAATTGTTTCTCCATGTGTAATTTTGAGGGTATAATTATAACCACAAATTAATAACAATATAAATTAGGGCATAAATGGCAGCATCTCAAAAAGCAGTTGATAATTCAAAAAGACTTCGCTATATAAGGGCTTTGGAGAGATTTCACAACGGCATTATCTCCTATCTCTCCAACACTCCGGAGCTTAAAAAAGAGGGCTTTGATAAAAAAATAGAAAACTCCCTAAAGCTTCTCAAAAGAGTCGATGAAATAGCACTCTATAAAGGCGAGCTGCAAGATTTACAAAAGCTTGTGCAAAAGATGATTTCACTCAAAGAGACAGATAAAGAGATAGAGGAGATAAAAGAGGAGATTTTACACAGCTCCAACCAACTTGATAAAAGTAAAAACGCCAGAAGATACAAAAAAGATAAACATACGAGTGATAAATATCAAGATTGGGAGTGAGAAAGTCTCCTATGGCTAGAATATTGCTTGTACGAGGAAACGCTTTGAGGGAGCTTACTGATGGCTAGGATATTGCTTGTTGAGGACGACCCAATTCTCTCAGAAACATTAGCGGAGCTTTTAGAAGCGGACGGCTATAGTTTAACCCTTGCTGCAACTGCAACAGAAGCTCTTGATGCCACATATAAACAAGAGTATGAAATTATGCTTTTAGATGTAAACATTCCCGATTTTAACGGCTTTGAACTTTTGACCATGTTAAGAAATTCAGGAAATACCACCCCATGCATTTTTTTAACATCCCTGAATGATATCGCTTCCCTCTCTCGCGGTTTTGAGGTCGGGGCGGATGATTATCTTAAAAAACCTTTTGATTTTGATGAACTTTTGGTGAGAATAGGAGCACTGCTTCGAAAATCATTCAGTGCAAAAAGCAATGAAATAAAGTATCACTCTCTGGTATATAAAATAACAACAAATGAACTTTTAAACAGCACCGGTTTAGTCTTACTTGCCCCGTTAGAGAAAAAACTGCTTTCACTATTTTTTAAACGCATAAACGAGACGATAACAAAGCAAGAACTTTTGCATGAATTGGATAGTGTTAATGAGTCTAGCGAGGGTGCTTTGAGGGTTTATATAGCGAAGTTAAGAAGAGTTGGCTTGGAGATACAAACCATGAAAGGGATAGGATACAGACTTGTTAAAGCATGAGAAGAAAGCATTCTGGAAATTTTTTACCACCTATTTCGGCAGCGTCGCACTCCTCATCTTAGCTTCCGGGTTTTTTTATTTTGAAGAACAGAGTAAGGGACTCATAGAACAGGAGCATCTCTCTATGATTGAGTATGCAAGACAGCTGAAGATGAATATTCCTCTTGAAGATAAAAAAAATATAACACACAAAATTACAGATGTTAAAATTCAAAATTTTTCAATGAATAATTTTAAAATAGAGGATGATTTTTTTGTTAAATTTGTTCCCTATACTTGGGACACGGGCTTTATAGAAATAAGAAAAGATAAATCTCTTTTTTATGAGCAGCTTTACTCTATAAAAGTGCGCATAATCAGCGTACAGGCTCTGTTGCTTTTTTTGTTTGCGTCCATTAGCTATTACTTATCCATGCGGGCATTAAAGCCTATGCAAGATGCCATCACAAAACTGGATAATTTTTCAAAAGATTTGATTCACGACTTAAATACGCCTATAACTTCCATACTTTTAAATATGAAAATTTTGGAGAAGAGCGATGTCTTTCATGCAAATAAAGCCATTGATAGGATAAAA
>JAUSKV010000206.1 GCA_030646745.1 Sulfurimonas sp.
GATTATGCTTGTTTATCTTTTGAAATTGCGTCTAGTACACCATTTATAAATTTTGGAGACTGCTCAGTTCCGAAAGCTTTTGTTATCTCAACCGCCTCGTTTATAACAACCGCAGAATCAAGCTCGCCAAAGAGTATCTCATAACATGCAAGTCTAAGGGTTGCTCTCTCGATAGCTCCAAGTCTCTCAAAATCCCACTCTTTGAGGTGCTCAATAATCGCTTTGTCAACCGGTTCAATGTTTTTTAAAACGCCCTCGTAGAGTTCTAGTGCAAAATCTTTCTGTTTATTGCGGATTTTTTTCTCTTCCAAAATCTCGTCCGTATGCTCGGCAAGATTCCCATTCCCCAAATCAAAGGCATACAAAAGGCTTACCACTGCCATTCTGGCTTGTTGTCTTGTCGCCAAATTATGCTCCCATCGCTTCGTAAAGGTCTAACATCTCTATCACGACCGTCATCGCTTCAAAACCTTTGTTTCCGGCCTTTGTTCCGGCTCTCTCAATGGCTTGTTCGATTGTGTCGGTTGTTAAAAGTCCAAAAGAGACGGGTTTTTGGTACTTAAGACTCATCATGGAGATGCCCTTGGTAGCCTCAGCTGAGACATAATCAAAGTGCGGAGTTGAACCGCGGATAACTGCACCCAAAGCACAAATTCCGTCATATTTGCCACTTGCAAGAAGCTGATCTATTACCATTGGAAGCTCGAATGCCCCCGGTGCTAAAACATGAACAATATCTTCCTCATTTCCACCATGACGAGAAAATGCATCTTTTGCACCCTCAACTAATCTATCCACTATAAAATGGTTCCATCTTGTACTTACAATAGCAATTTTTTTGCCATTGATTACTTTTAATTTGCCTTCTATCAACTTCATCTATTTTCCTTTTTTTAAAGTTTGGTTTTGTAATTTTCTTTAGAGTTTATAACTCTAAGAATATAAAGTTTTTTACTTTTTAATTTGTATAAAATCAAGTGTGACCTAAATACTACGACTTTACACTTCGTTTTTAGATTTTTATTTTTACAATCGCTTCCCATGCTAGGGTTAGCTTTCAACAACTCGATATACTCTTTTAATTTCCTCGTATAATCTTTTGCTGCATTTGGCTTATCTTCTTTGATGCTCTCAAAGATAGAAATCAAATCACTCTTAGACTTTAGAGAATAGAGCACTTCAAGCATATTTTTTAAAAAGCTCGTCCCAAATTTCATCATGAGATTGTTCGCACAACCCTGAATCCATCCCCTCCTGTATCTCATCTTCTAAGTAAGACCAATCTTCATCATAATTTTCATTTTTTGTTTTAATACCATCAAAACTAAGTTTGATAAACTCAAAAAATTTCTCTTTATTGCTATGGAATTCATTTAAAAATATATTCTCTACATTTTTATCTTCAATAGTTAAAGTAATCATCTTAAATCTCCTGAATTCTCTTAATTTTTGCTATCAAAGCTTCTAGCGCATCAAGTTTTATCATGTTTGGACCATCACTCAGAGCTACACTCGGGTCAAAGTGCGTCTCAAAAAAGAAACCATCTACTCCGACAGCCGCAGCGGCACTTGCCAAATAGGGAACCATAGAGCTGTCTCCTCCCGTTTTTCCGCCCAAAGCTCCGGGCATCTGAACCGAGTGTGTGGCGTCAAAAATAGTGGGTGCAAACTCTCTCATAATTACCAAAGAGCGCATGTCAACAACTATATTTCCATAGCCAAAAGAGGAGCCTCTCTCGCACAGAAAAACGCCATGCTTTTTAGAGTTTTCATAATTTACTTCATCGCATCCGCGCGTTTGCAGAACTTTTGCAACCGAGTATCGCATGTCGGGCGGATTTATAAACTGCCCTTTTTTGATATTTACCTCTTTTGTGGTTTTTGCGCATGCCACAAGCAAATCTGTCTGACGGCACAAAAATGCAGGAATCTGAAGCATGTCCACAACCTCGGCAACAGCCGGAACTTGATGCGATTCATGCACATCCGTAACCACTTTATAGCCAAAATCATTTTTTACTTTTTCTAAAATTCTCAGCCCCTCTTCAAGTCCTAAACCGCGAAAACTTTCAAGCGATGTTCGGTTTGCTTTGTCAAAACTTGATTTGAAATAAAAATCAATTGTAGAGTCATTCTGGTAAATTTCTAAGGATTTAGCGATTTTAAATATATTCTCTTCACTCTCAATAACGCAGGGACCTGCAAGTAGTATCATCTTTTTGCCTTGCTAAAAAATAGAAAATGATTATAGCATGTTGGCTTTAAACAAAGGTTATTTTATTTCTGCTTTGCTACGATTATCCCCGCAAAAACAATCAAAACAATTCCGCATGTGGTAATAAAAGTAGGAAGCGAATCACCCAAAAAAAGACCGACAATAATCGCAAAAACTATATTTGTGTAACTCACGGCACCGACTATTCCCGCCTTTGTTTCGCCATAGGCTTTTGTCATGTAGTATTGAGAGAGTGTCGCCAAAATGCCCATTCCAGCAACATATAGCCAGACGATTCCCTCAGGCATAATAAACTCACCTAGCATAAAGTCAAGTTCCGGTATCTGAAAATAGGGAGAAATAAGGAGTAAAAAAATAGGTGCAATCGTACCTATCAACATAAAGGACATAACGATGGCTCTTGTATCGTAATAGTTTCTAAGCTCCCGCACAGATGTGTATGCGAGGGCTGCTCCTATTCCACTGAAGATGCCTAAAATATCATATTTTGAAAACCCGACTCCGCTAGGTTGCGTGATAAGAAGTATCCCAACAAAGCCTACTAAAATTGCAAACCAAGAGTTCAGTGTTAGTTTCTCACTTAAAAACAACCAT
>JAUSKV010000110.1 GCA_030646745.1 Sulfurimonas sp.
TCCGTGACCGTAAGCAAAATAAACGCGAATTCCGTAAATTATGGATTGTTCGTATTAATGCTGCTTGTCGTTTAAATGGAATGAACTATTCAACTTTCATAAATGGACTTCATAAATCTGGTATCGAACTTGACCGTAAAATTCTTGCTGATATGGCGATGAATGATGCAACAGCATTTAGTGCAGTTGCAGAAGCTTCAAAAGCAGCACTTAGCAAATAAAGTTTAAAGACCTTTTGGTCTTTAGCTTTGCTAAATATTTCTAACCTTCATTATATTAAATCCATTTTAAAAATATTGTTCAGCGTAATAACTCTGTTTCCACATACCGTGACATGCACGGAATGAAGAGAAGTTTTAGATATTAAACTTTAAATTTATGCAGTGTATTTTGAAGTTTTTGTGAATCTGAAGAGAGCGTTTTAGCAGTCTCTTCTACCGTCACTCTTAGTTTTGTATTTTTAGAACTTATCTCTATAACCTCGTCCATATCAGCGATTAGCTCTTTAGTTTTTGTAGCAATGTATGTACTTTGGTGCATAACATCCGTTGATTTGTCTCGCGTAATAGATAGATTATTTTTTGTCTCTTGTGAGGAGGCAATGAGCTCTTGAGCTGAATCTGCAATGTTGTGCATATTTTGTGAAGTTTTATCGGTTTCTCCGGAAATCTCTACAACATTCTGCGTAATGAGATTTACATTTGCGCTTATCTCACTTAAACTTTTTTGTGTTCTCTCTGCCAGTTTACGCACTTCATCTGCTACAACTGCAAATCCTCTTCCATTTTCGCCGGCTCTAGCTGCTTCAATTGCGGCATTCAGCGCTAAAAGATTTGTCTGTTCCGCAATATCGGAGATAATGCTTAAAACTTCTTTGATATTTTTAGCCTGTTCAGTTAAGGATGAAACCTTATGTGCTAATTCTTCTTGATGGATACTCCCTCTTTCTATTGAGCTAACTACCAAGTCTAGTTTACCTATGAATCCATCTAAGACATTATATGTTTTATCTAAATCCTCAGTTACTGTTATGGAAGACTCTTCAACATTATCCAATCTACTTCCAACTTCAGAAACTAGAATATTTATGCTTGCTATTTTGGCATCTGTAAATTTACTGTTTGCTGTCAAATCATTAACAACTTCATTTAACTTATTGCTCTCAGAAGAGGTTGAAGAGGCAACTTCAATAGAGTCATTGACACTCTGTTTAAATGCGATTATCATAACATGTATGGCTTTGGAGATTTGTGATATTTCATCTTGCCCCGGAACAATTATGTCACATGTTAAATCAAGGTCACGAGAAACACATTCGATTTTTTCTAAGCTTGAGTGAACACTTTTATTTACTCCGTTGCTTATAAACAAGATTATAATAAAAATCAAAATAGTAAAGATAGTGTAGCTAAAGAGTGTTATAGTTGTTCTAGTTTGTGAAGCTGATTTTAACTGCCCAAGCAAGAGAGAATTTTGCAGAGAAATCTCATCATCCACCTCTTTTAATAAATCAATTTTCTTTGAAATTGTTTTAAACCAAGTAACACTATCTACTCCAAATTCACCGGTAATTGCTTTGCTTTTTGCGATTTCTCTCATCTTGTTAACTTCTTCTATAGAAGAATCGTTGAGTTTATTTTTGTAAAAAGCTTTTGTGCTGTCACTTGCCATAACAAAAGCTGCGTCAAGATAGCTATCTTGTTCTGCAACAAGAGTTATCCATTTAGCAAACATTCCCTCACCAAATTTATCTGCTGCAAAAGTTCCACTTAACACTGCTCTCTCTATTCCTGCTCTCTCTTTAGATTTTAAAAAGTTAGTGTAAGTGTCCAACGCTTTTACAAGTTCAGGAGTGCTTGCCAATTTTGCTGTTAATGAGACTATATTTAAAATCTTACTATTCATATTCGTATAGTAAGCCACCGTGTCTTTAGAACTTATGCTTAGTGCGTCCACTTGTGTTCGAATAGTGTCTATTTTACCCATCTCTGTTGAAAAAGCTGAAATCTCCGACTTTAACTCATCAGGAAAAGAGTTTAAATCAAGTGTTGCAATATAAGAATTTAACGCTTTATTTTTTTCTGTAGTGAGAGGTCTCTGTTTTGGTAAGATATCCGTAAACTCTTTACCTTTTGAGCCAATAAAACCAGCGCTTGCACCTCTCTCTTTCTGGGTTTCATGTATAAGAAGACTTAGCCTTTGAGAGAGAACATTCAGCTCTTCGGCTTGTTTTATAAAAGCTTTATCAGACACAGCATCTTTTATACTTAATCCTATTATCACCAATGAAAAAGCTAAAACCATTGCCAAAATGATATTTAATTTATATTTAATCGTCATGCTTAAACCTTTTTGAGATTAAAAACAGAGGTAAGATTTAAATCATCTAAAAGTTCATAAAGTTGTTTGTCTCCGACATTTACTTGCACATTTATCTTATCTTTTAAGATAAGTTTATTAAAGTAACCTATGACAGCAGATGTAAGTGATAGAGAGTTTTTAATATCAATAACTATACTTTTGTTGCTTGCGATTAAAGAGTCAACACTGTTTTTTATGCTCTGAAAATCACCGATTGTTTTGATATTTCCGTCTATAATAATTCTATTTGAGCTTGTAGATATATTCATGACATAAATCCTGCTGTTAATTTAAAAATAGGTTTATATTATCTAAGTTTCAGCTTTTTTTTATTGACCTATATCAAGACCTATCAAATACTAAATCAATCCACTCTTTCATCTTTTTCTCATAGCCGATACTTTTTAGTTCAACGAACTTGAGTAGTTTTGAGAGATATTTCTGTTTTACATAGCCACCAAAGTCATGGGGATATAAGTAGTTTTGATGGTTGTTTGTAATATTTTTTGGAATCTCTAGCATGATTCCATCGTTAACCGCTTGAAGCGCTGCGTTAATCGCCAGATATGCTGAATTTGATTTTGGAGAGGCACACAAATAGATAACTGCTTGAGCCAAAATGATTCTAGCTTCAGGATAACCGATTTTTGAGACGCTTGTCATAGCAGAAGTACAGAGAGTAAGAGCCTGCGGGTTCGCATTTCCTATATCTTCACTCGCTAAAATAACTAACCTTCTTGCGATAAATTCCGCACTCTCTCCTCCGTCAATCAGTCTTGCAAGGTAGTAGATGCCGGCGTCCATGTCAGAGCCTCTGATGGATTTAATCATGGCACTTGCCAAATCATAATGGACACCCGCTTCACTGCTTCCTGCGGAAAGTGCGCTTGGTCTAAGAGATTTTAACAGCTCAAGTGTTACATGTCTGCTTATATTTGATGCAAACTCTAAAAGTTTCAGCATCGCTCTTGCATCACCGCCGCTGCTTGCAACAAGATACTCTTTTGCGTCTTCATCCAAAGTTATCTCATTCTTTTCATACCCAGCCGAGGAACTTTTACATGCCAAGTTTAAGAGATTTTTTAACGCATCGTTTGTTATGTGCTTTATCTCAAAAAGCATAGAACGGGAACGAATAGCCGAGGTGAGCGAAAAGAAGGGATTTTCTGTTGAAGCGCCTATAACCAAAATAGAGTTATTCTCCATAACGGGAAGTAGAACTTCCTGCTGATTTTTAGCCAATCTATGGACTTCATCTATAAAAATAAGAGGTTTCTCTAGGGTATTTTTGTATTGGTCAAAGATTTTTCTTAAATTTTCGATTTTGATAGAGGTGGCGTTGAATTCATAAAACGGGAGCTGCATGCTCTTTGCAATAACTCTGGCGATAGTCGTTTTTCCACACCCCGCAGGTCCATAAAAAAAGCTGTGTCCCAGAACACCCTTCTCACAAAGAATGCGAAGAGGGGCATTTGCACCGGCTAGATGTTCTTGTCCGACTATCTCATCAAAGTTTTTTGGTCGTAGAGAAAGAGTAAAATCTCGCAAGTTTACTTCACTCCCCTCTCTTTTGCCTTTTTGTTTTCCTCTTTCATAAATGTAAAAAGAGCTGAATATTCACTTCTTGTCAAAAATCTTGTTTTGCCGGTTGGAAGATTATTTAACTCAACCTCTGCAAAACTTATTCTTTTGAGGTCGGCTACTTCTGCACCGAAGTGTGCAAAGAATCTTCTGATTTCACGGTTTTGACCCTCAGCAATTGCTATTTTCAAAATAGAGTAGTTGTGTTCGCTTTTTTGGATTTTATAGCCCAAAAAAGGTGCGAAAGTCATAGATGTAATCGTGCTATGAGAGTGACCTCCGGCAGATGCATCTTTTAGCTCTAAGCCGTTTTGCATTGCCCCTTCCATCTCATTTGTAACTGGACCTTTAATTTTTACCTTGTAAATTCTCTCCAAGTTTGAAGTCATAAGAGCCGTTGCAATTTTTGAGGCATCTGTCAGAAGCAGAACTCCCTCCGTCGCATAATCAAGTCTTCCAACCGGAACAAAGTGTTTGTACTGTTTATCGAGAGTATCGTAGATAGTTCTTCTGCCTTTTGGGTCGGTTTTTGTTACAAGCTCACCCTTTGGTTTGTTATAAACAATAACCGTGTATTTATCCTGTGGAGTTACAGGCTTTCCGCTTATGTAAACCACATCTTTTTTTTCATCCACCTGTGTTGCAGGATTGTCCTGTATCTCACCGTTTATTCTTACATAGCCACTCTGAATAGCAGCGTCTGCTTCGCGTCTTGAGTAGCTCGAATTGTGAGCAATATATTTGTTTAATCGCATCATTATGATATGCCTTTTTCAATCAAGGTGTGGATATGAAGCACACCTTTTATCTTTTTATTTTTATCTGTAATTACTAAAAGTTGTATTTTTTTCTCTTCTATTAGAACGAGTGCTTCACTTGCCAACATGTTTTCATCTTCGCATGTTGTAGGGTTTTTTGTAGCATACTCCAAAACATTTGCTTCAAGTGAAAAATCATCTCTCAAAAGTGCGCGGCGAATATCGCCATCACTTACAAGTGCCACAAGTCTCTCTTGTTCATCTACGACCAAAACTGTACCTAACCTGCCATGGCTAATTTCAAGAATCGCTTCTTTAACTTTTGCCTCTTTGCCCACTATCGGTAAATCTTTGGTTCGCATGAGGTTGCTTACTTTTACAAACAGCTTTTTGCCTAAAGCTCCACCGGGATGAAACGAGGCAAAATCACTCTTCTTAAAATTTTTTGCTCGCATGAGACAAACCGCAAGTGCATCGCCTAAAGCCAGAGTAAGAGTCGTTGAACTCGTTGGTGCAATGTCCAGCGGACAAGCCTCTTTCTCTACAACTACGGCGATAACTAAATCGCTGAATCTTCCAAGGGTAGAGTTTGAATCTCTCGTCATGCCGATAATAGGAGTGCCGAATCTTTTGATGTGAGGCAAAATGGAGCTAAGTTCTTCACTCTCGCCACTGTAGCTAATGGCAATAACTGCATCATCCTTACTAATCATCCCTAAATCGCCATGAAGTGCTTCTGTGGGGTGAAGAAAAAAGCTAGGAGTTCCGGTAGAAGCAAAAGTTGCAGCCATCTTTGCACCAATAAGCCCACTCTTTCCAACGCCGGTAACTATAAGTTTACCTTTGCATGCGAGTATCAGCTCCACGGCATCTGCAAAAACATCATTCATATTTTTTGATGCTTGTAGGAGAGCCGATGCTTCAATATTTAAAGTTTCTTGTGCAATCTCTTTGTAATTCATAGCGAAATTATACCCGTTTTCATTTCATATTTGTCGTTTAAATAGTTTACGCAAAACATAAAGTTAAAGAAACTTAGAGATAAGATATAATTACCACTAAAAAAATTTCGGAGAAAATTATGAAAAATGTTATAGGAAAATTTGAGAGTAGTATAAATGCATTGAAGCTTGAGGAGAGAGCACTTCGTTATAATACTTTGATTTTGGCAGAAGAGGGTGCTGGCAAAACGAACCTTGCATGTAAGATAAGAAATTATGTAGTTGATAGCGGTGTTGCGACTTTGTACCTCGATTTTGCGGATTCTAATGTGGATGAAATAGAGTCAAGATACAAAAATGAGCATTTTAATTATATAAGATTTGATGAGAGCGATGCGTTTAAAATAGAGCTTGATAAATTGATAGCAGATAGAAAACACATCTACATGGCGGTTGACCCTCGCCACTTCTCGAACAAAAGAGATATTACAAGTAAACTCACACAAACGCTTCAAACGCAGGGGCTTTTAGAAAATTACTACTACTTTTTCCACGATATTAAAAATTTGGATGGTTTTTACACAAAATTTGAAGACTTTTTGCTCTACATGCTTGGATTTTTAAATCTCAAAAAATATGGTTTTACATTTTTGGCACAGCCGCATGAAATTTTTGAAAACCCGCAGCTCAAACTGCTTTTCACATTTTTGTATCTTGGTAAATGCTCAAATTTAGAGTATTACAACACGGCACAGCTAAAAACTTTAGCAAAAAACGAGTTTTTCCACCAGTACCGAACATCCCACCGTACGCTTCTTTTCAATAATATTATAAGCAATTTAGTTAAAATTGATGAGTATGTTGCAAAAGATTAGAGATGCAAAAGCTTTTTGATGAGGTTTCATCGTTAGATAAAAGATGCTACGAAGAGTTTGCTCTGAGCGAAGATATTTTGATGGAGCATGCAGCCAACGGAATGGCAGAATTTATCCGTAAAAACTTTGAAAAAGGGTCGTCGGTTATCGTGGCATGTGGCAGTGGCAATAACGGAGCGGATGGCTTGGCATGCGGAAGAATTTTGCATGGCGACTATGCCGTCTCTCTTTTTTACGCGAAAGATCCAAAGTCGGAGATGGCAGTTTTGCAAAACAAAAGAGCCAGAAGTGTTGGGGTAAATACATGTTCAGAGCTTAGGGATTGTGATGTTTTAATTGATGCTGTAGTCGGCACGGGTTTTGATGGCGAATTTAGCGATGAACTTAAAAAAGTTATGTCTGGGCTCAATGCTCTTAAAGCTTTTAAAATCGCATGTGATGTTCCCTCCGGTCTTAAACAAAACGGTGAATGTGCCGATGCGTGCTTTGTGTGCGATGTAACGCTTACGATGGGAGCTTTGAAAAAAAGAATGTTTCTTGACGGAGCAAAAGAGTTTGTCGGAAAAATTGAGATTTTGAATTTGGGTGTGTCACGAGCGGTGTATGAGACACAAAGTTCGTGGAATTTGCTAGATTTGGAGGATTTGAAACTTCCCTATCGAACCAAAAAAGATTCGCACAAAGGAAGTTTCGGACATTTAGCCTTAGCATGCGGAACTAAAGCGGGAGCAAGTATCATGAGTGCGGAGGCTGCTCTGAGATTTGGAGCCGGTTTAGTAACTCTTGTCGGTTATGAAATAGTGCAAGTTCCGCAGACAATTATGTACTCGCATGAAGTACCTTCTAATGCAACGGCGCTGGCTTTGGGCATGGGTTTGGGAGAGGAGTTTAGCGACAAAGAGTTGAATAAATTTATGGGTAATCCCCTTCCTCTTATAGCCGATGCCGATATTTTTCATATGCCGATACTCGCAAAGATTTTAAAAAGAGAAGAGGTGGTTTTGACTCCACATGCTAAGGAGTTTACGGCACTTTTAAAGCGTGTGCAAATAGCAGATATAAGTGTTGAAGTTTTGCAAAAAAACCGTTTCAAATATGTAGAACTCTTTTGTCAGAAATTTCCACATGTTGTGCTTTTGCTCAAAGGAGCAAATATCATTATTGCAAAAGGGGATGAATTTTTTATCAATCCACATGGTACGCAAGCCTTAGCGAAAGGAGGAAGCGGAGATGTATTAAGTGGCTTAATCGGCTCACTTTTGGCTCAAGGTTTTACTCCGCTCGAAGCTGCAAAAAATGGTTCACTCGCACATGTGAGTTTGGCATGTAAATACAGCGGTGCTGATTTTTCACTCACGCCGTATGATTTGATTGACGGCATTGCAAGATTATAAAAATTTTTTGCCTCAAAGAGGCAAACTTTAGTGCCACAGCGGCTAGCGTAGTAAAATGGACTTTGTTCATTTTGCGTGTAAATTAAGTATTAAGGAATGAAAAATGGATGGTAAATTAAAAATTGGAAAATATGAGTTAGGTTCTCGTTTAATCGTTGGAAGCGGAAAATATAAAGATTTTGAGACAACGAAACAGGCAACACTTTTGAGCGGAAGTGAGCTAATCACAGTCGCGGTTCGTCGTTTAAACATCACAAATCCAGATCAAGAGAATCTTCGCGACACATTCAAAGGAACAAATGTAAAGTTTTTGCCAAACTCTGCCGGATGTACAACTGCAGAAGAGGCGATAACTACATTTCGTCTGACTCGTGAGGCAACAGGGATTGATTTGATAAAACTCGAAGTTATCGGTGATACTCTAAAAACGCTCTATCCAGATGTTTTGGAGACTATTAGAGCATGCGAAATTTTATCAAAAGAGGGTTTCACAATTATGGCTTACACTTCGGATGACCCGATTATGGCAAAAAGACTTGAAGATGCCGGTGCACATGCCATCATGCCTTTGGCTGCACCCATCGGAAGTGGTTTAGGGATTCAGAACCCATACAATATAGTCTTTATTCGTGAAGCCGTAAGTGTTCCCGTAATTGTTGATGCGGGAATTGGGTGTGCGAGTGATGCGGCGTATGCGATGGAGTTGGGTGCACATGGTGTTTTAACAAACACGGCAATCGCTTGTGCACAAAACCCGATGATTATGGCTGAGGCTATGAAACATGCGGTAATTGCAGGAAGAATGAGCTATTTATCGGGAAGAATTGCTAAACGACCTTATGCGACTGCCTCTTCTCCGATTGACGGAATGATACAGTTTTAATAAGTCACCACTCTATTTCTGCCGCTTTGTTTGGCATCATAGAGTGCTTTATCAACTCTGTCTGTTAAGCTCTCTCTGCTTTCATTGCGGATATATTCGG
>JAUSKV010000213.1 GCA_030646745.1 Sulfurimonas sp.
AAAAGATAAAATAAATACATCTTTACAAAATAGACAAACACAAACACAAGCTGCAAGACCTGCAGTAGTAACACAACATCATGCCAATGCAAATACGAAAGCAATTGCAGGTGCGAAGAAACATGGTGATGTTTGGGAGAACTTTTAAGGAGAGGAGATTGCCTTAGGGCAGTCTCTTTGTGGATGAGGAAAATGTATTTCTGCAATAAATTCTCTCATTCCACCCTCTCCCGAGGTGGAATGCAGACAAAAGCTCACTCTTTTCTTACACTAAAAATATAATTCCACTTGCCAAAATTTTTGCTATATGTTTGACAGTATTGCTTGTTGTATGTATAATATGGAATATTAAAAAAGGATTGAATATGCAAGTATTAAAAGCAACGTTTACTTTGCCTGATTATATATTGACTGAATTAAGTGAATTTGCAGAAGAGTTGGGTGAAAAAAAAAGTCATATGGTTGCTGAAGCGTTGAACCAATATTTTGATGCGCTAGACCTTAAACTTGCGCTTAAACGTTCAAAAGAGGTTCGCCAAGGAGCTGTTGAGACAATAAGTTTTGATGCAATCAAACAAGAGCTTGGACTTTAATGTCAGAATATTCATTGCAATTTCACCCAGCTGCAAAAAAAGAGTTGGATAAACTCGATAATCAAGCGAAGGTTTTTATTGTGAACTCTTTATCTCTGTTTATTGAAGAATATGATGTTCATTATGAAGCAGAAATGATGAAAAAATCTAAGATAAAAAAACTTCAGGGTGAATGGAACGGTTTTTATCGATTAAGATTTAGGGATTATAGAGTGATTTATGAAAAAATAAATGACATGCTTGTTATTCATATTATCAGAATTGCTCATCGTAAGGAAGCTTATTAAAAAAGGTTGTCAGTTGCCACAATTTCATGTTTATATCGTACTTATATAGATTACGCTCTCTAGTGATTTACTACTAGAGAGTAATCAACTAAAACCCAAGCGACTCAATAGAATATCTGCTCAACTCATTAAGTGCATTAATTCCCGGTATATCTAAGAGCAGTGATGTTCCGACTCCTCCCCACAAAACAACTACCCCAGAGAGCACTATAAAAGCCAGTGATACTTTATAGCCGTAATGCACTTCAACATGTCCGGCTTCTTTAAAGTAGAGATGCATGACAACTTTAAAATAGTAGTAAATGGAGACAAATGCGCTCAATACTCCAAAAAATGCCAAAAATGTGTAGCCTGCTTCGATTGCGGATGTGAGAATATAGAACTTGCCTATAAATCCGATGGTCGATGGAAAACCTGCGAGAGAGAGCATAAAAATGGTAAGTGCGGCGGCAATAATCGGTCTTGTCTTTGCAAGCCCATCTAAATCATCATAATTGATTGCCTTATCGCTTCCTTTGCTTATGTAACTTAAAACTCCAAAAGCCCCTATGGCACTGATAAAATAGGCAAAAAGGTAGAACATGATGGCACTGGCGGCACTCGAAGTAGCTTCTCCGATGGAGGCAAAAGCTATCAAAATATATCCGCTGTGCACAACAGATGAAGCCGCTAACATTTTTTTGACACTCTGCTGAATCACCGCCAAAAGCGAACCTACAAACATTGTAACCAAAGCCCCACCGATAATAAGCGGGTCGTAAATGGCATCAAAGGTTATGTAATCTTTTAAAAACAGCCTCAAAACAAAAGCAAAAATAGCAATTTTAAAAACACCTGCCATGTAAGCGGTAATCGGCAGAGATGCACCCTCATAAACATCCAAAACCCAAGCACCAAAGGGAACGGCAGCGATTTTAAACATGATTGTTATCATGATAAGCATACTTCCTGCAATTATAAGAAGCTGAGAGTGCAACTCAGTGTGCAGAATATACTCCGCAATCACGTCCAAATTTGTACTTTTTGCCTGTGCATAGATAAGCATCATGCCAAGCAAATAAAAAGATGCACTGAATGAGCCAAGAAGCAGATATTTAAAAAATGCTTCGGAGGCTTTGAGCGAATTTTTGTTGAGTCCAACCAAAATATAAACAGACATGGAGGCTATTTCTAGGGCTATAAAAGCGGTGAGAAGCTCATTTGCCATAGTTAAAACCACCATGCCAAAGAGTGAAAAGAGGAGCAAAACAAAAGACTCATGCGTAAAAAAGTTTGTTTTATCGACAAAGGATTTCGCAATTGCAAGCGTCAAAAATCCGCCAAGCAAAAAAAGCGAAATAAAGGTTGCGCTGAAAGTATCATAAACGACCATTGAGTTAAATATATCAGGTAAAATCAGAATGCTGTACTTTGTACCAACACCGTTAGCCGAGATTATAAAAGCGATAAAAAGTGTAGCAAGCGTAATAAAATAGCCTCTGTTTTTAGTGTAGTGCGAACTAAATCCAAAGAGCAGAATAAAGATAGCGCTAAAAAGCAGCAGTGCCGGAACAGCCAGCGCAATAAACTCGTTACTCATGGTACACCGCCTCTTTTTTATCTACAAACGCCTTTGCAGTCGGTTCAATCTTTTTTATAAAATAGTTAGGGAATATTCCCATGGCGAGAATAAGCAGGGCGAGCGGAATAACCGCTAGAAGTTCATGCGATCTCAAATCCTGAAAGTTTTTCGTTCTCTCATTTGTCTCTCCGTAGAGAACTTTGCTTATGGTTTTGAACATAAAAAGCATAGGAATAAGTAGCGAAGTTGCCGCAAAAAATCCTATGAGCGTGTCATACTCAAATGCTCCCAAGATTATCAAAACTTCCGCCACAAAGCCTGCAGTAAAAGGAACTCCGACAATGCTCAGAGCAAAAAAAGCAAAGAAAAGCGCAAAGAGCGGTGCGAACTTTGCAATGCCTCCAAGCGAGTCAATAGTATAAGTTTGAACCCGCTCATACATCATGGCAACCATCAAAAACAGAGCCGCAGACGAGAGTGCATGTGCAACGATAAAGTAGGATGAACCGATAAGCCCGTAGCTATTATAGATAAAAAATCCCACCACAATCAGAGAGAGATGCGATGCCGAGGAGAGTGCAAACATGCGTTTGAGATGCGTTTGAGTTATGGCAGAAATTCCAAAATAGATAAGCCCAAAGAGTCCAATCCAGATGAAATAGGGAGCTAACTCTTGAGAAGTTTCGTTTAAAAGAGTAAAAAGAAATCTCCATATCGCATAAGTTCCAAGCTTCGCCATCAATGCCGACATAACGATAACAATACCCATAGGTGCGCTTCTGTAGGTGTCGCTCAGCCATGTATGGAATGGAAAAATCGGGATTTTAATCCCAAAAGCAATCATAAAACCGCTAAAGACCAGAAGTGATTCTGTCGTTGTGAGTGTAATATTTTTAAGCTCATCAAGTGCAAAAGAGTAGAAACCAAACTGCTCCTTGTGCTCCACCGCCATGTATAAAATAGAGATAAGCATCATCAAAGAGCCGAAAATGGTGTACATGTTAAACTTCATAGAGATAAAGTTGCTTTTGCCATACCCAAAGAGTCCAATCATAAAAAAGATAGGAAGCAGCATAAGTTCCCAAAAGAGGTAGAAGAGCATCAAATCAAGTGCCAAAACCGCACCCATGATGCCGCCCTGAACAAAAAGCAGATTTATCCAATACCCTCTTTTGTCTCTCTGTTTGTAGAGTGCAATTGCCACAAGCGGCATCAAGAGAGCGTTCATCATCACAATTCCAAGCGAAACACCGTCCACACCGACATGATACTCTATGCCGTATTGCGAAATCCATGCATGCTGCTCTATAAACTGCATTGAAGAAGAAGCATCAAAATCTATGTAGAGGTTGAGCGCCAAATAAGCAACAACGAGAGTCGAAATCATATAAACTATTTTTACAAGAGTAATGTGCAAATTGACAAAAAATAGAAATATTGCAGTGAGTATCGGAAGAAAAATTATTGCACTTAAAACACTCATACTGCACTCCTTAACATCCAATAGAGATAAACAAAACCGGAGACGACGCCGAGAAGCATGTAGAGCGCATAAAATCGTACATTTCCATTTTCGGTCATGGAGACTATTTTTCCAAGTTTCAAATAGGCGAGTGCCGTGAGATTAATTTTTTCATCAATCAAAAAGCTGCTTACTGTTTTCTCAAAAAAGTGTGAAAGTTTGTCTATGGCAGCCACAACTGTTTTGTTGTAGAATTCATCTATGTAAAACTTGTTTGTTACCCAACCATAATTTTTTTCTACAATGATTGCGTTTGTATAGGCATACTTTTTATAGGTGTTATAAATAACAAGTGCTATAAAAAGTGTGTTTACAGCCATTAAAGCCCACTCTTTAGCATGAGGAATGGTGTAAATCTTATCTGCAAGATTTAACCAGTGAGAAAAGTTTAAATCTCCGCCAAAGAGTTCCGGCACATTGAGCAGACCTGCAAAAACTGAGAGCAGAGTTAAAAGCATCATAGGGTAAAACATAGATTTCGGACTCTCTTTTGCCACCTGCTCACCCTTGTTAAAAAAGAGCACAACCATCAATCTTGACATGTAAAATGCGGTCAGAATTGAGCTTACAAAAGCCATCGCAAAAAGTTCTAGATGTCCGCTTGCATACAAAGCGCCCATAATCGCATCTTTTGAGAAGAAGGCTGAAAATGGCGGAATGGCGGTAATTGTTAAGGAGGCGACAGCCATCATAATAAATATCTTTGGAAACTTTATACCTCGTAAATCGCGTATATCCTGCTTGTGGTGAAATGCAACTATAATCGCGCCCGCCGCCATAAAGAGAAGCCCTTTAAAGAAGGCATGTGTAAACATATGAAAAAGTGCGGTCGAATAGGCTCCGACCCCCAAAGCCATAAACATAAATCCTAACTGGCTCATAGTCGAGTAGGCTAAAATTTTCTTGATGTCATACTGTTTTGTGGCAATTAAGGCTGCGAAGAGTGCACTAAGTGCCCCGATATAGGCGATAAAAAGTGAGACTTCAGGTGTCATATTGTAAAGCGGTGCAAATCTTGCCACCATGTAAACTCCCGCCGTAACCATTGTTGCCGCATGAATAAGGGCTGAAACAGGAGTCGGTCCAGCCATCGCATCCGGAAGCCAAACAAAGAGTGGAATCTGAGCAGATTTTCCCATCGCTCCGACAAAGAGCAAAAATGCGATAAGACTTAGAGTAAATGGCTCTATGTGTGCAAGGCTGAGAAATATGTTTGAGAAGCCAAAACCGCCGCTTGGAATGGAGAGAAAAAGAAGCATCAAAGCACTCAAAAAACCGAAATCTCCAACACGGTTCACTATAAAAGCTTTATTGCCTGCGTAGGTATTTTGAATATCCCCAAAATAGAAGCCGATAAGCGCATACGAAGTAAGCCCGACACCCTCCCAGCCGATGAACATGATAATCGGATTATCCGCCAAAACTAGCAAGAACATAAAAAATATAAAAAGATTAAAGTAGGCAAAAAATCGCCCGTAACTTTTGTCTCTGCTCATGTAACCCGTTGCGTAGATGTGAATCAAAAAGCTTACAGGTGCTACAAACAAAATCATAAATGAGCTGAGGGCATCCGCTTTGAGAGCCACTTCTATGGTAAAGTCACCGATATTCAGCCATGTAAAGAGGTGCGAAGAAAAAATCTGCTTTTCAAAATAGCTGTGATAGCTGATGTAGAGCGCAATAGCCGCACTTATACCAGACCCCGCAAGTGCCAAGAGTGTGTAAATAGTTTGCTTTGTATTTTTAAAGAATAGACTGATTAAAAAAATCAACGAAGCAGTTACAAGCGGCGATAAAAGTAAAATACCAAGAAGTAAAGTATCACGCATGCTTGTTTCCTAATATATCAAATAAGTTGGCATCCAGCGAAGCTCTGTTTCTAAAAAGCACCACAAAGAGCGACATGAAGAGAGCTGCCTCAGAAGCGGCAATCGCTATGATTATAAGCGACATAACCTGAGCGGAGCTGTCTGCCATGTCAGCACTAATTGCGATGAGCGATAAATTTACCGCATTTAAAAGCAGCTCAATCGACATGTAAATTACTATAATATTTCGTCTGCTAATTAGCCCGACAACCCCGATGGAGAAGAGCAAAATTGAGAGAATCATATATGCTTTTAACACTATTCGCTCCTTTTTGAGAGAGTAACTGCACCGACAAGGGCTACAAGAAGTAAAATAGAAACGAGTTCAAAAGGCAAGACCCACTTGCTAAAAAGGTTCAAGCCAACATCTTTTATAGTACCAAAGCCCTCACTTGCTACGCCATTGACTGCAATATCGCTTCTCATAATTAAATCAATCAAAATCGCAGAAAATGGAGCGATGATGATGCTTGTTGCAAGAAGCCATCTGTTTTTGTACTTCTCATCGGGGAGGTTCTCATCTTTGATGTTTAAGAACATGATAATGAAGAGAATCAGCGATAAAATCGCCCCGGCGTAGATAATAATCTGCACAACAAACAGAAATGTGGCATTCACAAGAGCAAAAAGCGCAGCGATGCTGATAAGCGTAACAATAAAACTAAGCGCCGAATCAATCGGTCTGTGCGCACTTATCATAACAATAGAACTCACAATTGCAACCAGTGCCAAAGTGGCAAACAGTATCTCATTTTGCAAGGCTAAACTCCTCTTTTGAAATCCCTTTGATGCTGAGAAGTTTGGCTTTGTCGTAGATAAAACTTTCTCGACTATCGCCTACAACGGAGTACAAACCGCTATCCATGCGAATGGCATCACACGGACATGCTTCAACGCAGTAACCGCAAAAAACGCACTCCAACAAATCGATGTTAAAAATCTCCGGCATCTTCTCATCCACTCCGTCCGTCCGTTCACGCGCGACTATATTTATACATTTTGCAGGACATGCAGTCGCACACATGAAACACGCCACGCAGGCTATTGAATTGTCACTTTTTCTATGTGTCAACCTATGCACTCCACGGTACCTAGGCGTAATATCCCTAGGAAGTTGCTCAGGGTAACAGATTGTAGGAATGTTTGAAGCGTCACTCAAATTTGCGGTAAAATGTTTCAGCGTTGTCTTCATTCCGCCAAAAATTGCATGCAAATAAATCTTCTCTTTAAAAGTGTTTCCGTAGCGCTTTACTATTTTAATCCCCATCATTCACTTCCTTGCAGCAACTTTTGCATCGCATCCATAGGCATAGGCTTTGCATAAAAATATCCCTGAATAGAGTCAATTCCATTTTCAACTAAGAAATCAAACTCCTCTTGTATCTCTACACCCTCCGCCAAAACATGGATATGCAACTCTTTTGCCAAGAAAATAATTGTCTTAACAATAATTTGGTTTTTTGACTCACTTTTGATATTGGTTATAAAAGATTTGTCTATCTTTAGCTTATCTATAGGAAGATTTTTGAGGTAAGAAAGTGAAGAATATCCGGTACCAAAATCATCCATAGAGATATTAAATCCCAATGTTTTTAACTGACTCAACAGCTCTATTGCAAGTTTTGGATTTTCCAGAATATAACTTTCTGTAATTTCCAACTCTATCCAAGAGCTTTTACATTTTGTCTCTTTGAGCATAGCCATAAGGTTTTTCAGAAAATCCAAATGTACGAGTTGACGAGCAGATATATTTATGGCGATTTTGCCTTCTAATATTCCAAGCGCATGCCATTTGTAAATCGTTTCAAAGGCACTCTGCAGTACAAAATTTCCTATTTCTATTATCAATCCACTTTTTTCAGCCAGCGGTATAAATATGTCAGGTGGTATCATCACCTCTTTATGCCTCCATCTCAAAAGAGCCTCAGCACCGATAACCTTGCCACTAGAAGAATCATTTTGAGCTTGAAAATAGAGTTCAAGTTCACTATTTTTTATCGCTTGTTTAAGGTTTGTTACCATTTGAGTGTAAGTTATCGCATCTTTTTTAAACGCAGAGTCATAAAAACTAAATCTATTTTTACCCAATTTTTTAGCATTGAACATTGCAGTATCTGCCGCTTGATAAAGCTCTTGCATGGTCACTCCATCCTCGGGATAAAAGCTTATACCCGAGCTTGCAGTGATATAAACATCAATCAAATCAATTTTAAATGGCTTACTAAAAATGGCATGGAGTGATTGGAGTAAAAAAGTTACCTCTTCTTTATCGGCTATATCAAGGATAATTACGAACTCATCCCCACCCATACGAGCTATAAAA
>JAUSKV010000230.1 GCA_030646745.1 Sulfurimonas sp.
ATTGCGAATCTACTATAAAACAGAAGAAAGGGATAAATAATGGCGGTAATAATTACAGAGTTATGTATAAATTGTGATGCATGTTTACAAAATTGTCCGGTGAATGCGATAGCAGATGATACTGATAATCCAACCGGAGCAAATCGTTATTATGTGCAACCGGAAAAGTGTGTTGAATGTGTTGACCTGTTTGACGACCCGCAATGTGCAGCAATTTGCCCGAGTATAGGGTGTATCACATGGGATATGCCCTTTATTAAAGAGTTTGACAGTCATTTTTTAAATGAAGAACTTTACAAGCTTTGCTCTAAAGACGGCATAGTTAAGTCTCCGGCTTTTAAAGAGAAAAAGTACCGCAAAGATATTCCGTTAAGTATGCGCGGAGTTGGCAAAGAGGTGCAGGTCGAGCCGGAAAATTAATCCGGCAAAACCTGTGGGACTCTAGTTGTAATCTTGAACTATTTTGTATGTCATATCCAAATTAGTCGCTTTTATAACTTCTATTCTCAGACCCTTAAATCCTACCAAAGCAGTATCGTCGCTCTCAAGCTCATACTCTACATCTTGTGTAAAAGACGGTTGTGCCATATTATTTGTAAACTCTCTAAATGATATTTTTATTTTACTACCTAATCTTCCTTCATACAAGGCTTGATATTTAAAACTATTTACAGAAGAGTTTGGAGAGAAGGTTGGTACTTTACTGTATTGGATTGGATGTTCAAGTTCAATCAAATTTTCGTTTGGATACTTTGTAGAGTGCGTAAATGTATTCTGATTGTATGCATCAACAATACAACGGGCTTTTTCATTGCAAGCAACAGTCCAATTATTCCATTTTCTTAAATATAACGGTCCAGATGAAGTGGCAGCAGTAGTCGTATTTTCACCATTCATGTACATCAGTCCAGCTCCAGCTACCGGAGCTAGTGGTCCTAACAGGAGCCAAGCAGGATTGTAGTCATAGTCATTGCCACTGCTTTTTAATACTTCAGCAGGCTCATCCAGTTTTACTGAGTAGCTCATATTTCCTAATTTTTCATAAATACTCTCACCCACTTCAATCGTATTCACGGTATCAAGTTTAGGAGTGTTTGACTCTTTTTCATAATAAATATTCGGTAATTGAGGCGCTTTATTCGCACATCCGCTCCACATGAATGTCATAGATAAAACAGTAAATCCAAATAAAATCGTTTTTGTTCTTTTCACTTTTATTCCTCGTGATTTTTGACTTTCCGTATTGTGACACATAGTATCTAAAGGGATATTATAAGTCAATATCGTGTCCTAAAAAAAGAGGTGCAGAGCAGACTCAAACAGCATTTGATATAATATTTACGCTGAATATAAAATTACAGAGTGAGTGATGGAAATTAAGATGAACTTTAAGATTAAATATGGAAATCTGGTACAAGAAAATGCAACATTCATAGTAAATGCCTCAAACACAGAGCTTACTTTGGGAAGCGGTGTTTCACATGCTTTTAGTGAGCAGTGCGGCGGTGCAGTTTATCAAAATGAGTTGTATGCACTTAAAAAAAAGTTTGGCGTTATAGAGCAGGGTGATGTAATACTCTCAAGCTCCGGCAGTGCGACAAACTTTAAATATGCTCTGCATGTCGCAGTGATGAACTACAGTGACGACTCAAAACCGCCGTATCCTTCCTACAGTCAAATACAAAATGCTCTCAAAACGATTTTGAATATTGTTGAAGAGAGAGTTAAAAATGAAAATATTCAAAATCCAAAACTCGTTATACCGTTGCTGGGATGCGGAGTAGGCGGACTTAAAAAAGAGAAGGTGTTTTTATTGATAAAAAGTGCTTTCCAAAAATCAAAGTTGGATTTGGAAGTTGTAATTTATTTTCATAACAAGCAGGATTTTTATCTATTCTCTCAGAAAGAGTTGTGAGGAGATAGTGGAGTGGAGATTCATTCGCAGGGGTGCGGCTTTGGATAAGAGAATTGTTACAACACCTTTTCTATAAGCAAACCCTCTATTCTATCAAAGTGCTTTAAATTATTACTCAGCAAGTAGCAACTGTTTTCAATCGCAATACTCGCAATCATCAAATCCATATCAGCAATAATATTTCCTTGTTTTTTCAGTTTTGCTTTTTCTTTTGCAAAGATAAGACTTGAAGCTTTGTCGAACTCCAATACTTTGAAATTTTCTAAAAATGGCTCTATAATTTTTAGATTTTGCTCAACCCTTGCAGAGTTATACGCGCCATAGATGAGTTCGGTAGAGTTTATTCTTGAAATGTAGAGATTATCGACAGGAATTTGAGATAATTTTTTTACAACCTCTTTGTTCCCCTTTAAAAAATAGATGAGAATATCACTATCAACAAGATATTTTTTCACGACAGCTCTAGCTCAAAGTCTTTACTGTTTTTACTTGATGTTATGCTCTCAAGCATTTTGTCTGCATCACTACTTTTGAGTTTACCCGCAAATTGTAATAATTGGTTATGTTGTAAATGATTCTGTTTTGAAAAAAAATCAATCGCTTTTTCTATAATTTCCGTTTTTGTCGCATGAAGTTCATCACTGAGTTGATTCAAAGTATAGATTACACTCTCATCCAATCTTAAATTAACAGCTCTTTTCATTCATAAACCCCTTCTGTCTTTACATTATTGTACAATAAAATCTTTATTTTGTAAATTATTTTGATTAATGTTGGCATGTGGAAAGTAACTTTTAATCTCAACTTACACTTAAATGCTCCGCCTCCGCTTTGAGTCTCTCGGCAATCCAAACTTTTATAATAGATTGTCGCGTAACACCAATCTTTTTTGCCTCTTGGTCAAGTGAATTGATAACCCATTCAGGAAAGTCAACATTGACTTTTTTGGTTTGCGTTTGATTTTTTACCAATGTGGACATATCCAAATACACGCTTATATCCGCACCACTATCAAATAACTCATCCAATTCTTTAGCTTTCATCATAAATCCTTTGTTCATTTTCTCTAGCTCTTCTTGCCGATATAAGTCGAATCACATCACCTCTGAGGGTATAAAATGCAATCCAGCATTTTCCATGATACTTCGATATAAATGCATATCGAACCTCGGAATCACTTTTTGCTTGAATACTCACGGCTTCACTATCATTCCATAACATCTGTGTTTCTTCAAAGTCCAATCCATGTTTTATCTTATTTATACGACTTTTATTTACATCGTATTCAAACTTCATGAATGTTCCTTAGAGCTTTTTTGATATAAAAATTATACTTTATTTATATTCTATTTGTCAATTTGGAAATGTTGGCATGAAACGGCTCAAATAAAATCATTGAATTTGAATCTTCATTTGATGGATTTTGTGATGTTCTAAATATTCACCTGTACTTCGTACGCCATAGCCAGCTAAACAAAAGTATTTTCCCAAGTATTTTTTTGAGAGAATCAACTTTTAACACGTTTGTAGAAGCTAAAGTTTTGTACGGAAAGTGTATATTTTTAACTAGCATACGGTGACAATAAAATGAAAAGCTTCATTTTATTTTAAAAAAGGTGAAGATTTATTCACCGTAGTGCAATTTCTGATTATCACTTTAAATGAAATATTTTTTGTGTTCTATTAATCATTAATATTAAGTCTTAGTTTACTATAATGAGAATAAATAGTTATGCAAAGGATTGAAAATGAAATTTATAATGGAAGTCTTGGTTTTGCTTTTTAGCGGTTTTGCCTTGTATTTTATAAATACATCAAAATGGTTCTCAGTTTCTGAAAGAGCAAATTTAAATGTATCTCAATACTGGTTTCAACAAGCATATTTTAGGAATGAAATATATTTATACATGGACAAAATGAGAGGTGAAGGGTTATTGTATCAACTAAAAACAAACTTAAAAGATATGAAAACAGACGAGCATTTTAACACTTCAGAATATTTAAATACTTACTCAAACTATATTTACCAAATTCAACAATTGTCAAGAATGATGCAGGAGGTTGGGTACAATGGAAACTTTATTATAAACGATATTATATTTATACTGAATAACCTTAATATAAATGACTTAACAACGACAGAAGTAGAACTAGTGAAGAATATAAGAAAAAGCTTTAATAGCCTTATAGCGATTAATACAAAAATTACAGAACAAAATAAAAATATAGATTCCTTGCTTCTTACAATAAACAATCAACGAGAAAGTTCTAGTCGCTCAATTAAAGAAGTATCAAATGAAAATAATCAAACAAAAAAAATACTCACATCTATTGAAGCAGAACTTCCATTGGTATTATCAATTGGAAAAATAGAATTTGACCAAGCCTATGGTGTAAAAGATCCTGATTATCTTTTAAAACCATTACAAGAATATGGACAAGAAATGACGATTTTAACACAAATGTATGAAAAATTGTACTCTATATATTCTCAGCAAATTACAAAACAAAAAACTTCAAATATGATTGCTAATTATGTTGTTTATTTTGCCTCAATATTAATATCTATTTGGTTGCTTATTATCAAAAATAAAAATCATGAGAGTGTATAACAAATCATAGCTAGTTCCAACTTTCAATTCATTTCGATGGATGACTCAATAAAGCTTTAAATGTTGACACGGAATAATAAACACTCCCGAAAACCACTCCGATGCTGATTCCGTTTACCATAGTTACTAATCAGTAGTTTCTATTGCTGTATGCATTTTCAAGCTGGAGTTTAGGGAATGAGAAAACGAGCAAAATTTCCACATGCCAAAAAAATCAAGCCTTTGAAGTACAATCCACCATCTTTTTATAGATTGCATGCACATCTAAAATGGAGAGTAACTGCTCTTTGTGTATCTCTTTTTCCGGTCTTACAACTGCTTTTGTTAAAGTATTGCTTCCGGTAATGGATGATTTGTAATGCTGTATATCTTTGTTTGCAATCTCAGGACTGTCAAAAATTCGGTCAATTGCAATTCCCAAATTCACCTCTCTTTCATCCTCTGTTAGGCGTAAAAGAATGACATCATGTGCTGTGTGGTCATAAGAGAAATCTTCTCCAGTAATGAGTGAGTAGAGTGCGACTACGCCGATAGTTTTACTTTTATGGCTGATAACACCGATAAAGTACTCATTACAGCCGATGATTTTGGTAAGTGCTTGATTGTTTAGAGATGCAACAATGTACTCAGACTCGATGCCATAAATCATATTTCCCAAAAAGAATGTAGATATATCGGTTGTTGGCTCCCCAGGCTGTGGTTTTGAGTAGGAGTAGGATTTAACCTCTTCTATCTCTTCATGGGATGTATTTGTATCTATCTCTGCAATTTGTGCAAAAATAATAGCTATCACATCATTGGAGTAGTTGTCATTGACCTTATATTCACGATACCCTTTAGAGAGCGATGCGCCGACCGAAAAATATTTACCGTCATATTCTATAATATTAGCATAACTCTCACCCGATTTTAGATCAAAAAAATCATTGCTAATATTGAGCGCATCGCCAATTTTTAGCTCTTTATTAGTGGAGGAGATGATTGTTTTTTCTCTGTCACAAAAGAGGGCAAAATAGCTCTGCTGTGTTTGACCCTCGTTATCTTTTGGCAGTGTGTCTTCTAGCATGGCATAAAACTCAGGTTCAGAGTTGAACACAATGGCGATACCGCCGAGAACTTCATTGTGGTTTTGTATATCCGTGATACTCGCACCGTAGATGTAGGTACTGCGATTGGAATAGAGAGATGATTTGCCAAAAGGACTTACACTGTAGAGTTGTGAATCTGTGAGTGCCAAAGTGTCAAAAACCCAGCTATTATTTAACTTATTACCAATAACATGCCTCTCTTCTTGGTTAGACATGGCAACAATAACACCGTTTTTGTCATAGATAAAGATGTTTGTATAAACCGTGTAAAGGTTGTTTATGTATGTCAAAATTTTACTCATAGCTTCATAATCTGCATTTTCGCTCTTGAATGATTTTCTAAAAAATGTCGTTAATGCCCACCATCTGCAATCATTGGCTCTCTCATAAAGATTTCTATCCATGATTTCAATAGCGAGTTTCGCCAAAAAGGAGACATCATTTAAAATAGAGCTGATAACTGTATTGTTCAGGTTAGCGATACTCTCTTCAAAAATTGTTTTCGTTTTTGAGCCTGTTTTTGAAATTTCGATAAGTAAGGATTTGCTAAAAGAGTTATCCCCGCTTTTTGTGTTTGCAATTTTTACATTGCCGTTCCAAACGGTTATATCCAGCTCTCTTTGTATCTTCTCTGCCTCTTTTGGAATGGTTATAAGCTCTTCCCCAAAAAGATTGCTGTTTCGCATAACAGATTGTAAAATCGTAGCGTCGAGCGAGGGCAATTTTTTATCAGAAGTGACTGCAAAGGCATTTTCAAGCGGAATCATTACATGTCCCAACCAATCAAGTCCAAAAAAACCTTGATACCCTTTTGTTTTACATGTTTTTGCCAAATACTCTCTTCCGGCAAATCGCACTATTTTATATTCGCTGTGAATCACTTTTTGCATCGTTGCACCGAGTGGAATCTGGTGGGGGTCGGAGGAGGAGATAACTTTTGCGGAGCTATCAAGGAGCATGACATTGAGCCAATCCTCTTTGTCGATGAGGTTGCCGAAAACGCCTCGCATCTCATCTTCAAACTTAAAAAACAGAGCAAGCACACCTAAAACTTCAGACCCTGAATCATTTGTTCGTGTCACTCTAAAAGCGTAAAGAAGGCTCTTCTCTTTGGATGGAGTAATATCGCAGTAGTCATAGAATTCTACGAAATCTTGCGAGGTTGTGAGTGCCTCGTTGATAAAGTTGCAAGAGGATTTTGTACATGTATTGTTTTGGTCAAGTTGAACGAGTATTTCTCCGGAAGTATTCAGGAGAACAATATTGTCGTAAACGCTATATTTTGCGACATATTCGTTGAATCTTTGTATCAACTCTTTTTTGAGTGTAGATTTTTTGTGTCGATATGCATCCTCTGTTTTGTTGTTTATTAAAACATGTTCCATATATTCACGAATATCATCGTCAGTCGCCAAAAAGCCGATGTCAGCCGTTCGCTCAAACAAATTTCTAATGACGATATCTACTGCCACTTGTGCTTTAGAATTCATCTCGGATGTCAATTTTTTGAGGCGTTCTCCACCTAGTTTGAGTAAAAGCTGCTCAGTCAGGCTTTGAAAAGCTTCTCTGGTATCGGACATATCCATGCCAAGATTGGACATGTGACCCAAAAGTGTAAGGAGATTCCATCGCTCAGCAAGTGAGTTTAAGGCACTATTATAATCGGTAACTTCGGGCATGTAGGCGGTGAGTTTGAGTAAATCGTTGTTCTCCATTTCGTAAACCTTAAAATTAATATTTTTATATAATTTAATTACCTGACCATGTAATTCTCGAAAAACAAAGTTTTTCGTAGCTTTAGGG
>JAUSKV010000235.1 GCA_030646745.1 Sulfurimonas sp.
TATAGTTCCAAATATCGCTCCGATTATTTTTGTTGCCGGTGTTATGGGATATTTGAATATTAATATAGATTTAGGAATAGCTATTTCTGCTTCCATAATTTTGGGTATAGCAGTGGATGACACAATTCATTTTTTCAGTAAATTTTTTGACGCCATAAAAATAAAAACATTTGAGGATAGCATAGATTATGTTATCAGCCATAGTGGAAATGCCATGATACTTACAACTTTTATATTGTCTTTCACTTTTGCACTTTTTGGCTTGAGTAGTTTTATACCAAATGTGAATTTTGCAATAGTAACCGTTGTTGCTTTAAATATGGCAGTGTTATTTGATTTGGTACTTTTACCTGCACTACTGAGTGTTTTTGTGAGAAGATCAAAATTAATAGCAGAATTTTCTGCTATTAAATAGGAAGTATAGCCGTTACATGCATCTAATAGCGGATGAGATATTTATGTACTCATCGCTTTGGTTGCTGTATTTTAAAAAAATTCTATTTCTGTATCTGAGCACTCACTGTCGTTAATCAGAATATCTATTTGTGCCACATTTGCATAAAAAGAGTTGTCTATATAGTTTATATCTTGTGCATCTTCTCTTATAAAAACAGCATTTTTCCACTCTATGAGGTCATCCACTACCTTGTTCAAAAAAACAACTAACATACAGTTGGACTCTTTTTCGAGTTCGTAGTGAAACAGGGAGAGAGTTAAGATGGATATAGAGTATGAAAGTTCTTTAAATACATAGAATGTGCTTAGTGTTCTAGAATATTTCTCTAAAAAATCAATAGTTGTTTGTTTTGCCCTTTCATCAATTTTGTCTCTGTAGAGTGCATCTTTAATTTCATCTTCAAGTTCTGCTAACTCCTCTAAAATACTATAATCGAGTTCTACATCTTGCAAAAATTCTCTCGCTGATGTTTTATGGCGAACATGTGAATTTGAATTTTGTTCTATTTTTTGCTCTTTTTGTTCTTGTTTGACCTCAATAGCATCAGAAAATTTATGCTCACAGTAAAATTTCAGATAGGACTGAATGTAATATCTGAGTGCATTATACAAATCAAGCGAACATGCACTAAAGTTTTGTAAATTATTCTCTTCAAGAGAGGCGTTAAAGAGTGTGAGAGTCTCAAGTATAAAGAGTGAAATATCTTTAATATCATTATCATTTTTTTCTAAGAGATAAGAAATTTTGCCTTCTCTTATAAAAATTTTTATAGTTTTCAAAAAGGATGCTACTTCGCTAAAGAGTTTCTCTTTTTCCAATAAATTTGCAAATTTTGAAAAAGCATCCGCTAAATGATAGGAGGTTTCAATATCTGAAGGATTATTGAGCAGTTCCATTCCTTTGCTCAAAATACTAAAGTAGCATATTTCTAAATCTTTATGCATGTGCTGTATGCTTTTATAGGTTGTTTCATCCATAAATGTGTTATTTGAGAGTATTGAATTTTGTAGGGTTTCAAATGTTTTTTTGATAATTATTTCAGGTTCAAGACATTGTTCAGGAAAATAGCTTCTTGTAAGGGGCTTGGACATAAAATGAATTTTTCCGATAACATTGAAAATAAATTCAATTTTAAGCGCATTTGTTCTAAATCTCAGCAGTTTCTCATACTCTGATTCAGTGAATTGAACTAAAAAAGTTTTTTCAAAAGTTTTTCTGCTTGAGATATTTGTTTGTTTGAGGGTAACAAAAAATCTATTTCCAAAGGTAAAGGTGTAGGCTTCATATTTATTTGTAGTATGTGTAACGAGTTCATACTGTATTGGCTGCTGAATACTCTTAATCATTTTTTGTTTTATATCTTCAAAATCTATCGTATCAAGAAGATACATGTCAATTTTGTTATCATTCGCACCAAAACATCTTTTGCCTACTACCGTAAAGAGCCTTTTTCTTCGTTCTTCATCGTCTATTGCAGCGTTGGCTACTTCTAAAAAATAGAGTCTGTCTAGGTTTATACTTATTTGTCTAGAGTGTATATTATGCTCATCAATCTGTTGATACTGAATGTAGCTTATGTGATGTTTTTTGTTATCTTCTTCTACAATAGAGATTATGTTATTAAAGTCTGTGTTGTTGTCTGTACTCTCTTGTGTACTGAATTTGAATGTATGCGAATGTGTATGTATCATATTATTAAGCCTTCAGAATATTGAAATTTCGTCCGACAAGCAGTATAAAACTATGCAAAAGAATAATTTAATATTGCGCGCTTTGAGTCAAACCGTATAATTGTACCAAGTTAAATATAAGTAACAATAAAATGGCTTCAATGTTTATGAAAAGATAAAGTTTAATAGCAGAAAACTCTGCTATTAAATAGGAAGAACTCGGATTCTTTTAGATAATTTTTCTTTTAATGTTGCTTCAATTGCGTAAAGTGTACCTGTTGAAGAGGAAGCACAGCCGTTACATGCACCTAAATAGCGGATATAAATATCGATGTATTCGTCCCCTTTTTTGATGTCGATGACTTCCATGTTTCCGCCGTCCATGACCAAGAATTGGCGAACATTTTCATCTACGACAGCATCTACCGCTTTGATTTGCTGAACTAAAGTCATGTTTTCAAAATTGCCCGTTGCACCTGCATCTGCTGCTGCTTTCATCTTCTCTTCATCCATTTCACGGCGTGTGTCAGCCAAAATATCTACAAGATAGTATTCTCTTGCCTCATGCCCGCCCGGTTTAATACATGATTTACAAAAACCGCCGGCTTTCGTGTAGTCGGTAATCTGCTCGATAGTTTTTAAATCATTGAGTCTGATAACCTCTTTGAGTGTGCCTAAGCTTACACGAGCACACTCACAAACGATGATTTCAGTTTCAAAAGTAGAAGCATCTACGCCTTTGTAAAGCCCTGCGGCTTTTTTGATAACATCATATGCCATAACCGAACAGTGCATTTTTTGAGGTGGAACAGCCGGAATCTCTGGGCTGTCACGAAGAGCAAATTCAACATCAATGTTTGTAATCTTTACAGCTTCATCTACTGTTTTTCCGATACATAAATCAGTCATAACATCCGAGCTTGCAATCGCAGTTCCGCACCCAAAACTTTTAAATTTCGAGTTTACAATTGTGTCTGTTTTTGGGTCAATTTCCCAGTATAAACGCACCGCATCCCCACAACTCTCTGCACCAAAATCGGCAACTATAAGTTTGTTTCCGCGTGCCTGCGCATCTGCTTCAAAAATCTCACCTTGATGCTGTGGGTTATTCATAAGTGTTGTAACTTTGTTAGAGTACGCATCCCAGAGAGATGCGCCTAATAAATCATTTTTTGCCATAATTGTTATCCTTTTTTATCTAAATTTTATTTTATACTCTGTTTCGACAGAAACTAGCTTTAGTGGCATAGCGCCTAGCGTAGCTTCTTGGACTTTGTTCAAGAAGCGTTCTCAATAAATAGAG
>JAUSKV010000241.1 GCA_030646745.1 Sulfurimonas sp.
TCCGTTTTCTACCTTTACTGCCCGAAGCGGAGTAACAAAAAGCATTAAAGAGAGTGGCGGAACCTACAGTGGTTATCCACTTATGGAACATCGTGAGTGGAGACGCTTGCAAGGTAAAATTGCAAAATTAAATTCTTAAAGGATTTCATTATGGATTTAAAAGAAATAGCGCTCATTATCGGAGCAGAACTTATTGGTGAAAATTTTGAAGTGAGTGGCATGAACACGCTCAAAGATGCTTGTAAATCTGAAATATCTTTTGTATCAAACTCCAAATATATAAAAGAGATTCAAGATACAAATGCCTGTGCTATTATTGTTGACAAAAATACAAAAGAGTTTGTTCCTGAGGGATGCACAGCTCTAGTTGTTGATTTTGTTTACTGGCAGATGGCAACACTCACAAAATACTTTGCGCCAAACATAGAGGATGAAACGCTTGCCTCAGCAAAGATAGGCGAGGGGAGTAAAGTTTCATCCAAAGCAGAGATAGCTAATGGCGCTATCATCGGTAAAAACTGCATTATTATGGCGCATGTTTACATCGGTACAAACTCCGTCATCGGTGACAACACCATTATATATCCAAGTGTTACCGTTTACAGAGATTGTAAAATCGGAGCAAATTGTATTATTCATTCAAACGCAACCATAGGAGGCGATGGTTTTGGATTTGCAACAAACAAGATGGGTGAACACAAGAAGATTTATCAAAACGGAAATGTCATAATTGAAGATGATGTCGAAATCGGAAACTCTACAGCAATAGACAGAGCCGCATTTGCCACAACACTCATCAAAAAAGGTGTTCACATAGATAATCTTGTGCAAATAGGGCACAACTGCATTATAGGTGAATATAGTGTTATTGTTGCTCAAGCCGGAATATCAGGCTCAACTACCATGGGTAGAAATGTTGTAATGGGCGGGCAGAGTGCTGCCGCCGGACATCTTTCCATCGCTCCATTCACAACGATGGCAGCGAGAAGCGGAGTGACAAAAAGCATCAAAGAAAGCGGCTTAACATTTTCAGGATTTCCTTTGATGGAGCATAAATTGTGGCTCAAACTTCAGGCGAAAATCGCTAAATTCATAAAATAAAATCAGATGAATAATTCATCTGATTTAGTAAGCAGATGATTGTACATCACAAACTCCTTAAACATTATCCACTTCAGGGTAAAAAGAGACTCATCATCGGTACTTTTAACCCTGATGTAACATGTAACAACGCAGAGTTTTTTTACGGACGAGCAAAAAACTTCTTTTGGGTACTCCTTCCTGAAATATTTAATGAAGTGAACCTCAAAGGGGATGTGGCGGCACAAAAAGAGTTTTTAGTTAAACATGAAATTGAGCTCACCGACCTTATTATTTCGGTGGAGATAGATGAGCGTGACATCTGCAACTATGGCGATGACAAACTTGAAAATGTCATAGAGTGGAATACCGATGACATCTTAAAAACTCTGGCATGTGAAAACACACAAGAGGTCTATTTCACAAGAAAGTCGTTTGATAAAAGCGTTGCTAGAATAAAAGATGAGATATTTAAGATAAAAGAGTTCTGCGAATCACATGCCATAAAATTTAATTTTTTGCCGACTCCCTCACGCTTTTATAACGATAAAAAAGTGTATGAGTGGAGAGAAGCTTTTGGCATCATGCGGATAGAAGAGGGATGTATGCAAACAATGGATGATTGACAAGAGAGTATCAAACTCCATCAAAACTCAAAAAAACAATATTTGATTTAAGTTTCTTTTGCAAGCTTCACAAAGAGATGTTTAGTAATGTATGGAGTTGAGCAGGAGAGTTTCGCACAACTCAAACTTCAACAGGAATAAGCGCAAATGTAATTCATCAACATCATTTTTTCTGCTGATTTATAACTTTTTAAAGTAAGATAAGTGGTAACTGCTTGATGGCGACCACATCATCCAGCCGTTTGTTTTTATCTCTTCAGCAGCTCTAACCTGCTCATTTACTTCAAATTTTCCATAAATTCTTTTTTTGTGTGCATAATCTTTGAAGTATTGTAGCCATGGTCTCACTCTTTTTGGATCAACTAGATTGTCTATATGTTTTATGCTTCTGTAGATGACGGCATAAGGATATTCTGAGGGATATTGAAAATTAAATGAACCGCTCGCAAATCCGGATGGATAGAGCATCGGGGCAAGGTAGTCAGCATGTTGCGCCAAAGAAGAAACTGTTTGTCCTATGTTATTGTCATCATCCGTCCAACAGATATTTCCATAAGTGTCCGCCGAAATAAAAACACCATATTTTCTGAGTTCATTTTGTGCTTCATCCAGAAATTCACCTATTGCTTTGATTCTGTTTTCTTGATTACACTCCTTCGAATATTGAAGTCCTTCTCTTGTAGGAAAGCGGATATAATCAAAGTTTATCTCATCAAAGCCGACTTTTGCAGCATCCTCTGCAATAGATAGTGCATATTTATGGGCTCTTTTGTCAAAAGGGTCAACCCATGCCATGCCATCTCCATCTCTCCAAATTTTGCCATCTTTATCTGCAACTGCGTAGCTAGGATTATTTATAGCTTGCAACTCATCTTTAAATGTCACGATTCTGGCAATTGTATAAATATTTTTCTGTTTCATAAGAGCCATGAACTCATCCATATTTTTTATGGTTCTGTTACTCCATGCGCCGTAACTGTTTGCTTGCTCAAAACCAGTTTTATACGAAGTTGAGCCATACTCATTTTTCACATCTACTACAATTGCATTTAGCTCTTTTTCATCTATGATTTGAAGAAGTTTTTTTAATGTTTTTGAGTTTATGTTTGCGCCCCAGAAGGTTAGGTAGAGAGCTTTTACATTAATCGGTTCAATTTTGAATTGTGTGGTTTTTAAATCCTTCTCGATTTCATACGGCCTATACCCATATGCTTTAATATGAAAGATTTTTTCGTTACTTTGTATCGTAAATGAGCCATTTTCATCACTTTTTACGCTTTGTTTAGAATCGCTGACTATTGCTTCATTTATAGGCTTTAAACTGTTTTTATCAACTACGACACCGTTAAAAGAAGCGAAGAGCAGTGCTTGAAAAAGTATGAAGAGTGTTGTAGCTGTTGTGAAAAAATCTTTTTTAATCATAAAATTAGTCCATAAAATTTAAAGTCAATTGTATATGTTTTATGGGTTGTTTAATTAATATACTTTTATCAACGCCGGCAATAAGAGCAAAATGAAAACTGCTGTTGTTAAGTATTTCAAGAATTTCTTTCTCATTATTATAAACGAATAGAGTATCCATCCCCTCACTCTCTATTGTTTGTGGAATAATAAATATTACTTTTGCCCAATTTGCCTGCTTTTGTAAAAAAATCATCTCCTCCTTTATAAGAGAAAAATTTGGTTCAAAAATCAGTACTTTGTCGCTTGTTCCAAACTCTTTTATCTCAAATTTTTTGTTTGTAAAAACCGCTTCAAAGTGTTCTATCGGCGTAAATTTTTTGAGTCTAAAGTTTATTTTTAAATTTTTAAAGAGATAGAGTAGCTCCTCTAAATAGGGCATAAAAAAGGGAGAAATGAGTTGTCTTTCATAAAAAATATTGTCATAGATAAAAGATGTCTCAAAGAGAGTTTGTTCCATAACTGTGATAGCTTCTATCTCCATTTTTGGAAGTGTTTGGATGTTAGTAAATATGTCTTCAGACAAAAGAGCAGGGCAAAAGAGTAAAACCGATTTTGGCTCCACTTGCCAGAGAGTTTTTGAGATTGATTTTATATCGCCGCCCAGAGCCATAAAATTTGGTTCGGTAATCACTTGAAGAGCCAGTTTGAGTATAATCTCGTTGCACTCATACACAACGACCTCTTTTTCTATAAGCCTATAACGAAGCAGTCTCTTGAGTGCATCCTCAACATCTTCAACTTTTATCCAAGCAATCTCGTTGTCACTCATCTGTGTCGGTTTATCAAAAATAATTCCGTATGCACCGTTTAAAATAGCTGTTTGAATCATATTCTCTTCATAGGCAATAAAAAGGTCACCCCTTTTTATCTTATTTGCCTCAATAACAATATTTTCAAAACTATTTACAAATGGCTCATTTATTAGTTTGCCATAAGTAAGTGCAAGGATATTTTCAAGTCTCATCCAATCGGTGTGCCCGCTTTTTTAGGTTTTTCCGGTCTTATTAAACATAAACCATCTTCATCTTTGGCAGCAAGAAGCATTCCCTCAGATATCATTCCCATAAGTTTTGCAGGTTTTAGGTTTGCAACTACGCAAACTTGGGTGTTTAAAAGAGACTCAGCACTGTAAAACTCCCTTATTCCTGCTAAAACTTGTTTGATTACGCCATTGCCCAAATCAACCTGAAGTTTCAGAAGTTTTTTACTTTTTGGAACTTCCTCAGCCTCGATAACAACACCAACCTTAAGAGATGTTTCAAAAAATTGACCTATCTCGATTAGGTTGTCTTCCTCTTTTGCAGCAACGGTAACATTTTTTTTGTCATCTTCTTGTTTGTTTGGTTCCGCAGCAGGAGCCTCTGGCATTAGAGGTTCCTCAACACGAGGAAAAAGTGGCGGAACTACTTTGATATTAAATAGTTTTAGCAGTTTTTTGTCCAAAATGAGCTCTTTATAGCTCGAATTGTCTATTGTGAAGTTGAGTGCATCCGCTACAATATTTGTAGTTTTTGGCATAACAGGGGAGAGCATAATAGAGGCTTTTGCCAAAATATTTGCAACAAGAGCAACAGTTGCAAGCGCCTCATCTTTTTTATCTTCTTTCATTTTGACCCAAGGAGCATGCTCTTCTATGGCTTTGTTTCCTATAGAAAAGAGCTTCCAAAGTTCTTCTAAATATCTATGCGTTTGTAGGTTTTCCATGTAGGTATCGAGAGAATCTAAAACTATATTCATAGAATCAATCTCTTTTTTATGGAACTTTTCTACATCCACGCTGTTTATCTCATATTCTGAATATTTTCCGCTCATACCGATGATACGGTTTAAAAGATTTCCCAAATCGTTACTAAGTTCAGAGTTTATTCTGTCGATAAATGCGCGTTGAGAAAAGTCGCCGTCTTGACCAAATGGAACTTCTCTGAGCATAAAATATCTTAAGTTTTCAGCTCCATAAACATCTGCAACCTCTTTAGGTGCGATTACATTGCCTTTTGATTTGGACATTTTTTCACCGTCTCTTGTCCACCAGCCATGTGCGCCAATGCG
>JAUSKV010000244.1 GCA_030646745.1 Sulfurimonas sp.
GATTAGTACAAAAATTAAGATACTAGGTGCTTTACTTATATTTTTAATGTTAAGTGCCCTGAGCACAACAATCTATCTGAATCAACAAAATGTTAAAGATGCTTTGGTCGTAAATATTGTTGGAAAACAGAGGATGCTCACCCAGAAGATTGCTAAAAATATTTTTTACATACACTACAGTTCAAATCAAAATTTTCAAGAACTTAATTCAGCAACTGCGGAGTTTATAACAGGCTTAAATATTTTAAGAGAGGGAGATGCAAAAAAAGGCATCACCTCCGCGCCAACACAAAAAATATCTGCACAGCTAAAAGAGGCAACTCTTCTTTGGGATAATTTTTACAGAGATATTCAAAAATTTGAACTTTTAATTAATTCAAATGACGCAAATAGAGATGTAGAACTAAATAAAATAGTAAACAGCATCTATGAAAAAAACACTATTTTGTTAGACAATGTCGATAATCTGGTTACTCTCTACACAAACTACAGCGAGAATAAAACAGAACATATCAAAACTTTTCAATACTCAGCAGCCACACTGCTTTTATTACTGCTCATTTATTCACTCTTTCAACTAAAATCTATTGAGTCACATGTAGATGAGTTTATAAACTACTCAAAAATGCTGGCAAATGACAAAAATGGAATTAAAATAGAGCCTATAAATATTGAAACACAAAATGAAAGAGAGATAGTTGAAGTAAGTGATACAATAAACTGCTTTATAGATAAGATAAATTCTGCCATAGATTACTCTAATGAAGCCCTGCTTCATTCTCAACAGGCATCACAAAAATTAGAAGAGTTGACGGATGAAGTTGACACTATATTAAGTGAACTTGAAGACACCTCTTTAGTTGCAAGACATTTAGAAAATAGTGAAGATATTATTATCGAATCCACAGAGGGACTATTTAACTCAACAAGAAGATTGCAAAATTTAAAACTTGAGCTGGAAGAACTGACTAAAAGCTGTAAAATACATAAAATATAACAAAATATTGCTTCTATAAATACTTAATTTCAAATTAACTAAGCACTTGATATTAATCAAGTTTTTTATATTTCCAAAGTGATACTATTTAGCTGTTATAAACACCTTAACAAAGTTGAAGTTAAATAAATTTAACATTTATTTAATTTTATAGATTATCAAATAGGAGAATATATGTCACTTTCGAGAAGAGAATTTCTTAAGAGTTCAGCAGCAGCTTCTGCAGCAGCAGCGATGGGTATGACTGTACCTGCACAGTTGCAGGCTGCAGCAGATACTGCTGAGAGTAACTGGAGATGGGATAAGGCGGCATGTCGCTTTTGTGGTACCGGCTGTGGTATTATGATGGCTACAAAAGATGGCAAAATTGTTGCTGTTAAGGGGGATCCTGCAGCACCAGTAAACAGAGGTCTTAACTGTATTAAGGGTTACTTTAATGCTAAAATTATGTATGGTGCTGACAGACTTACGCAACCACTCCTTAGAGTTGATGCTGATGGTAAATTTGACAAGAAAGGTAAATTTGCTCCGGTTTCATGGGAAAGAGCTTTTGATGAGATGGAATTCAACATCAAAAAAGCTCTTAAGTCTGGTGGTCCCGAAGCGGTAGGGGTATTTTCTTCTGGTCAACACACTATTATGGAAGGTTATGCAGCCCAAAAAATGATGAAGGGCGGCTTTCGTTCAAATGCTTTTGACCCGAATGCCCGTCATTGTATGGCTTCTGCTGTTGTTGGATTTTACCAAACTTTTGGTATTGATGAACCATCGGGCTGTTATGATGATATTGAGCTTACAGATACAATCGTAGCTTGGGGTTCAAACATGGCAGAGATGCACCCGATTTTATGGTCGCGTGTAACAGATAGAAAACTCTCTAACCCTGATCGTGTAAAAGTTATTTCAATCCAAACATATAGACATAGAACTTCTGACTTAGCGGATATAGAGATAATATTCACACCAAATACAGACCTTGCACTATGGAATTACATTGCGCATGAAATCGTCTATAACAAGCCTGACGCAATTGACTGGGATTTCGTAAAAAAACATATAGTTTTTGCTGCATCACCGGTTAATATCGGTTATGGACTGCGAAAAGCGGGCGAAAAATCTATCACTCCTGTTAATCCAGATGGAAGTGCCGGAAAGTATAGTGCTAAAGAGATGCAAATTGTAAATAAAGAGATGAGTAAAGTTGTCTCTTCTAAAGAAGCACCTGCTCTTAAACCTTACGGTTACAAAGAGGGCGATGTTATGACAAACAAAGATGCTCCTAATGCAAATCTTGGGCACTGGGAAATCTCATTTGACGAGTATAAAAAAGCTTTAGAGCCATACACACTTGATTATGTTGCAACAATCTCAAAAGGAAATCCTGATGAAGATATTAACGAGTTCAAGAAAAAACTTCAAACACTGGCAGACCTTTACATTGAGAAGGGAAGAAAAGTAGTTTCATTCTGGACAATGGGTATGAACCAACATACGCGTGGTACATGGTGTAATACACTTGCTTACAATGTTCACTTTTTACTCAATAAACAAGCAAATCCAGGGGATGGCGCATTTAGTTTAACAGGTCAGCCTTCAGCATGCGGAACTGCTCGTGAAGTTGGGACATTTACTCACCGTTTACCGGCAGACATGATGGTTGCTGTTCCTAAACATAGAGAAATTGTTGAAAACAGATGGAAAATTCCGGCTAAAACTCTAAATCATATTGGAAATCAACACATTATGAAAATTCATAGAGATATTGAAGATGGATTTATGAAGTTTGCATGGGTAAATGTTTGTAACCCTTACCAAGATTCAGCAAGTGCTGAGCACTGGATTAAGGCTGCAAGAGAAATGGACAACTTTATCGTAACCTCAGATGGATATCCAGGTATTTCTGCAAAAGTTTCTGACCTTATCTTACCATCTGCTATGATTTATGAAAAATGGGGTGGATATGGAAATGCGGAACGCAGAACACAACTTTGGAGACAACAAGTTCTTCCTGTAGGTGATGCGATGAGTGATACTTGGCAATGGGTTGAGCTTTCAAAAAGATTTACTGTTAAAGATGTTTGGGGTGCGCAACCACTAAGAGGTAAAGACGAGAAAGGAAATCCTAACTCTCTTCCAAGTGTAATTGATGCAGCAAAAGCTATGGGTTACACTGAAGATACAACTATGTTTGAAATTCTTTTTGCAAACAAAGAGGCAAAATCTTATAAAATTGATTTAAATTCTTTCCCTCAACAAGGTTACGACAATACCGATGGCAATGGCGATAGCAGAAATGTTAAAGGGAGTGATGGTAAAGTATTTGAAGGGTATGGATTTATGATTCAAGAATATCTTTTTGAAGAGTACGCTTCATTCGGTCGCGGACATGGACATGACTTAGCTGACTTTACAACTTACCATAAAGTTCGCGGATTGAAATGGCCTGTTGTGGATGGAAAAGAGACACAGTGGAGATTTAACTCTAAATATGATCCGTATGCTGCTAAAGAGACTAAAGAGAGTGGAAATTCACATGCATTCTACGGAACTATTGCGAAAGAGCTTATGCAGGGCGATTTGATGGGCGTTAAAGATAAAACGGCAATAGCTCTTAAAAATAAAGCCAAAATATTTGCTCGTCCATATATGGATCCACCGGAAATGCCGGATGCAGAGTATCCAACATGGTTATCAACAGGTCGTGTGCTAGAGCACTGGCACTCAGGAACTATGACTATGCGTGTACCTGAACTTTATCGTGCTGTTCCGGAAGCACTCTGTTACATGCATCCCGAAGATGCTAAGAAATTCGATGTCAAACAGGGTGAACTCTGCTGGATAGAATCGCGTCGTGGAAAAGTAAAAGCCAGAGTTGAGACTCGTGGTAGAAATAAACCATCTCGAGGGCTTGTGTTTGTGCCATGGTTTGATGAAAAAGTTTTTATCAACAAAGTAACTTTGGATGCAACTTGTCCTCAGTCAAAACAAACTGACTTTAAAAAATGTGCCGTAAAAGTTTATAAAGTATAAAAATCTACTAAGAAGATGATATCTTGAGCGAAACAAAAACAAAAAGAGAACCAATTAGCGATAGAAGAAAGTTTATACTCAACATGGCTAGAGGTGCAGGTCTTGCAACAATGGGTGGATTTATTTGGAGTGCATATGTTGATGAAGTTACAGCTTCATCACTTTTGCTTCGCCCCCCCGGCGCCATAAAAGAGAGTGATTTCCTCAAAACATGTATAAAATGTGGTCTTTGCGTTCTGGCTTGTCCTTATAATACTTTGCTACTGGCTAAAGCAGGTGATAATAAACCTCTAGGAACTCCCTATTTTGTTCCTCGTGATATGCCTTGTTACATGTGTCCTACTATTCCTTGTGTGCCTGTCTGTCCGACTGGCGCTTTAGATGAAAAGAGTGTCACAAAAGATGAAAAGCTTGACATAAACATAGCTGATATGGGAATTGCCGTGGTTGATCACAACAACTGCATAGCCTTTTGGGGAATTCAGTGCGATGCTTGTTATAGAGCATGTCCTCTTTTGGGTGTGGCTATAACTATTGAGTACTCCAAAAATGAGAGAACCGGTAAACATGCTTTTATGAAACCGGTGGTTCAATCTGAGAGCTGCACAGGATGCGGCATGTGCGAAAGAGCTTGTGTAACAGAAAAGGCGGCTATTTTTGTGCTGCCTAGAGAGGTTGCACTTGGAAGAGCCGGAGATCACTACATCAAAGGTTGGGATAAAAATGATGAAAAGCGTTTAGAAAATGCTACCTCAAAGACTACAACAACTGAGATAAGTAAAGAGACTGCGGTTGACTCGCTAAATGATGGGAAGGGTTTATACTAATGGCTACGCTATGGAATAATTACAGATACCTGATACTTAGAAGAGTTACCCAAATTGGCTTAATGCTGCTCTATTTTGGAGCAAATGCTTGGGGATGGACTCTATTGATGGGCAATTTAAGCTCATCTAAAATCTTGGGTCTGATTCCTATGAGCGACCCTTTTGCAGTTTTACAGATGTTTGCAGCCGGAGCTGTTTTGAGTGC
>JAUSKV010000268.1 GCA_030646745.1 Sulfurimonas sp.
CGCTGCGAAACTGGCTGCCGATTCTACACTCAAGCCTAAGCGATTTGGGCGAAGCGATGGCTCCTTTTGTGGAGTCCAATCCGCTTATAGAAATTGAATCCGGATATGAAGAGGATTTTGAAAAGAGAATTCCAAAAAAAATAATCTCAGGCGAAGTGAGCAACTCAAGCACCGATAAAATCGAAGCGCTTACTATTCAAAAAAGGTCTCTTTATGATGTGTTAGAAGAGCAAATCTCTAAGCCGCTCTTCCCTACTCCACTCTCACAGAGTGTTGCACTCTTTGTTATCTCAAACCTTGATGAAAATGGCTACTATGAAGGGAACAGTGAAACATTTTGTAAAAACAACAACATTAGCTTACCGGAGTTTGAAAAAATCCGTAAAAGGTTTGCTTTTGTTGAACCTGTGGGAATAGGAGCAAAAGATTTAGCAGAATCTTTTATATTTCAACTTGAAAATTCCCAAATTAGCGATGAAGCGTACCCTTTGGCTGTAATAGTTATTAACGATATGCAGGGCATTCACAGCCACTCCGATAATAAATATTTTAGTGAAGTGATGCGTATTTTAGGTACATTTCGAAACCCTCCATCCATAGATTTTCAAGAAGATTCAGCTCAGGTTATTCCGGATTTGATGATTTTTTTCAACGACGATGAGCAAATCGAAGTAAAACTCAACGACGAATACTATCCGACCATCTACATCGATACAAATTATGGGGTCGAGCATGAGTTTGTAACCCAAAAATTTAAAGAGGCGAAAGGTCTCGTAGATGCCCTTGACATGAGAAAAGCTACACTTTACAAAGTCGGGCTAATGATAGTTGAATACCAATATGAGTTTTTTACTGGCGGAGCGATTATGCCTCTGACTCTGAAAACTTTAGCGGACGAGTTCGGACACAATCCATCCACAATCTCAAGAGCTATCGCAAATAAATATATAGCCTGCAACAGAGGTGTTCTTGCCATGAAAGAATTTTTTACAACTGCCATAGACGACGATGTATCAAACGCAGCTATAAAGGAGTTTGTGGTGAATTTAATTAAGAAAGAAAACCACTCTAAACCGCTGAGTGATATGAAACTTTTAGACATGATTCAAAACAAATTCAAAGTAGTAATGGTAAGAAGAACCATAGCAAAATACAGAAAACAGCTCAACATAGCAGGTTCAAGCGAGAGGAAGAAGCTTTATAATTTGCATTAATTCCACATGCCAAAAAAATATAAAAAAGTAAATAATTCAAATAATATATACTATAATACGAGATATGTAAAATTTCTAAGGAGTATAATGTGCAAAAAATTATAATTTCTCAAAACAAACATTGGGAACACTCTTATGAAAATATTTACCAAAGAGATATTTTTGATACGCTCTTAAAAGCATTAGAAATAAAACATATACAAGTTCTACAAGGAATTAGAAGGAGTGGTAAATCGACTCTTTTCAAGCTTCTTATAAATCATCTTAGCCAAATTATTGACCCGCAAGAGATACTTTATGTAAACTTGGACGACCCTTTTTTTATAAAGTATTCAAGTGATGCTACAAGCTTTTATGAAATAGTCCAAACTGCAAAAAAACTTACAAATAAAAGTATAAAATATCTCTTTTTAGATGAAGTTCAAGCAATAGAAGGCTGGGAGAGGTATGTAAAAAGTGCGTATGATGGCGAAGAGTTTGTAAAAATATTTATAACCGGTTCTAACTCATCCCTCTTAAATGGCGACCTTGCGACACTTCTCACTGGAAGATATCTTTCCACAAAAGTTTATCCACTCAGCTTTAAAGAGATTTTGAAAATCAACAACATTGTGAGCTATATGCATTTGATACAAGAGCTTCCCAAGGTTTTAAATATCATCGATTCTATGATGAAATTTGGCTCATTCGTAGAAGTGTATGCGATAAAAGAAGATTTTAAAAGAGAGCTTTTGGCGAGTTACTATGATGCAATTTTGTTAAAAGATTGTGTAGCAAATAATCAAATAAGAGATATAAAAAGCTTCAAAGAGCTGAGTTTTTATGCTCTTACAAATCTCACGGCTCTCTATTCGTACGCCTCTTTGGCAAAATCAATCAACATACATGACAAATCGGCAAAAGAGTATATTTCTTACCTAGAAAACAGTTATCTTTTTAGTGAATTAAAGCTTTTTTCCTATTCACTCAAAGAGCAACAAAACAATAAAAAGAAACTCTATTTAAGTGATAACGGCTTTATGAATTTAGGGTTTAGTTTTTCTTCAAACTATGGCAAACTTTTGGAAAATCTTGTTTTTTCAGAGCTTCAAAAAAAAGGGTATGAACTCTACTTTTATAACAAAGAGATAGAGTGCGATTTTATAGCAAAAAAAGAGAATAAAATAGTAGCCATACAAGTTTGCTATGAGTTAAATGAGCAAAATAAAAAAAGAGAGCTTCATGGACTTCTAAAGTTACCCTTTGAAGTAGATGAAAAACTTATTATCACTTATAACCAAACTCAAAAAATAGATACTGTAACGGTAGTAAGTTTTTGGGAATATTTTGGTTGAAGAATCTAATTAACTTCGAAAATCAGTATGTGGAAATAAAAAAACTCCTTGATTTAGAAGTAGAAAAACGAAATAAAAGCGGTGAGATTTCCGCCGATAGACTCGACCCGATTTTTGTAGCATACAGATATAAAGACCCTACAATTTCGCTTATTTGTGCCTTTTTTGCGTATGGAAATGTGAAACAGATTGTGAAGTTTTTGGATTCATTGGATTTTTCTTTACTTCAAAAGAGTGATGAAGAGATAAAAGAGGCATTGAAAAGCCACTACTACAGATTTCAAAAGAGTGAAGATATCATAGCTCTTTTTATTGCACTCAAACGGTTAGATGAAACAACAACTCTTGAAGAGGTTTTTAAGAGCGGCTATTTAAAAAACAGAAGTACCATAGAGGGAATTAATGAGCTTATTAAAACCATAACTTCTTTATATCCGCATGCCACGCAAGGGTACAACTTTTTAATCTCAAAAGTCACCACAAAAACAAAAGGTGCCGGAGCACTAAAGAGATGGATGATGTTTCTCAGGTGGATGGTACGAGAGGACAACATTGACATGGGTTTGTGGAGTGGAATTAATACGAGTGATTTGATTATGCCACTTGATACACATACTTTTAAAGTATCTCAAAAACTGGGGCTTCTTCAGAGAAAAACTTACGACCTGCAAGCTGCAATAGAACTTACACAAACATTAAAAGGGTTTGATAAGAAAGACCCGCTTAAGTATGATTTCGCTCTGTATAGAATCGGGCAAGAGAAAATACTATAATCTTCCCTGCCCTTCAAATTAAAGTTTAGCTTAACTAACTAAAAGATGAGTTAATGATGCATCAATCGTCGGATATTCAAAGATAAAGCCTGCTTCGCTGAGTGCTTTTGGATAGATCTCTTTTGAACCTGTTAAAACTGTTGCACCCTCTCCATAAATAATTCTTAGTACAAATTCCGGAAGCGGGAAGAGTGTTGGTCTGTTCAGAACTTTTCCTAGGGCTTTTGTAAAAATGTAATTTGAAATTGGCTCCGGGGAGACAGCGTTAAAAACACCGGTTGCTTTTTTATCAATTACAAATTTATAAATATTCATCAAATCAGCACTATCAATCCAGCTCATCATCATTTTACCGTTACCGATTACTCCGCCTAGACCTAAGCGAAAAGGAAGAAGCATCTGAGCCAAAGCTCCGCCATCTTTGCCTAAAATAACCCCAAAACGCAAGATGGTTGTAGGTTTTTCGCACATATTTGCTTCAGCTTCCCATGCCTTAGTAAGCTGACCCAAAAAATCATCCCCGTACCCGATATGTTGCTCATCACATGCTATGTTATCAGGGTATGCTCCGATGGCGGAGGTAGAGATAAAGTGCTTTACATCACTTTGATTGATCGCTTTTACGATTTTTTTAGTAGTTTCTATGCGGCTGGAGAGAAGGAGTTTTTTGTACTCCTCTGTCCATTTGTTTATAATTGGCGAACCCGCAAGATTTATGACGACATCCACGCCTTTTAGTTTCTCTAAAATAGCCTCTTCGCTATCTTTTCTCTCAATTGCCACAATATCACTAAAAGTATCTCTAAGCTGTTTTGCGACAAAACCGCTCGCCCCTGTTATTGCTATTTTCATAATACACCTCTCTCTTTTATTTTAGAATTCAGAATTATTGTTGAAAAAAAAGGATAACCTATTTTTTACGAATAAGACTATAATATCTTAAATAATCAATTTAATGTTTATTTTGAAAATACTATTTCTATTTTATATAACTCAACTACCGGAGGATTCGGGAGCTGCGGAAATGCTCGATTGACAGCATCCGTCACCCACTGAGGATAGACTCTGAAATTAAGTTTTACAGTGGCGGTTAATGGATACTGTAACTCCTCTTTTATATCATAGCTCTCTACTCTTCTCTCTCCTGCCGGTATTCTGGTATCGCTTAAAAGTTTTTTATATCTCCAAAAGAGCAATCCTACAGGCACACCGTTTTCATCACCAAATATTTTCATAAAAGGTCTTGCATTCTCTCCTAGGTTATTATCAACTTTGAGTTTTCCGCTTTCAAAAACAACTTTATTATCTTTATCTTTGAGTGTTATATCGAGCCACAACTCTCTAAAATCGGCAACTCCGGTCGGTAAATGATGCCCTGCCCCTACATTTTTTACACCCACTTTGATTTTACCGTCTTCTATCTCTACATCAAGTTTTGCCGATGTTTTAAGTAGCTGAATTGTCTGTTCCTCATTTACTTTGTTTTTAAGCCCTGACAAAAAGTGGTTTGAACCTGAAAAATAGTGAACTTTTACATCCTCTTTTATTTTTCCGCCCTCTGTTGAAGAATCTTTTAAAGGTGAAAATTTATTATCTTTTAAATTTGTCATATGACAATCTATACAATCTTTGTGCTTACTCAAATCTGTAGGATTATTAAACGGAGATTTCTCCCACTCTTTAAAAGTTGCTACTACGCTAAGATTGCTATCGGGTAAAAACTCATCATGGCAAGAGGCACAATAGGTGCTTTTTTTATAAATAGGATTTGAGTAACTCTCTTTATGAGCTTTTGGATTTGAATTTATAAACTTTTCACCAAGCCACTGGCTCACTTGTGAATTGCTATCTTCAAAAACATATTTTTTTCTGTTTGTTAAATCCAGGCTATAAGAGCTATTACCTTTTGACTCAGTTTTCGTGATTCTATGACATGTTATACAAGAAATTCCCTGTTCAAGCTTTGCATTACCATGTATTTTTAGCTCATCAATGAGAGCTGCAGAACCGCTCTCAAAAAGAACATCAGGCATAATATTGTCATTCATAGTGTGGGTTGTTTTATCTTGCCCGGTCGTAACTGCACTAGGATTATGACACCCCATACACCATTTTCGAAACCCTTGTCCTTTATCTTGCGCAGCTAAGTTTTCCATAACCATATAGTATGGATTTGTTTCTGCCATATGTCTATGATTGGAGTCTGCCCATTGATTAAATATTTCGGCATGGCACGATTTACATTTGGCAGAATTTGTCCAATCTTCAATATGGTATCTCTCTACATTTTCTTCAAGTTGCATATTTGTAAGTTTATTGTTAGTATCACTCAAAGAGAGAGTAGGATAAAAAAGAGCGCCTATGCAGAGGAGTGTAATGCTTGTTGCGATTGTTGGGTTCACTCTCTTTTTAGTATGCATAAACAGAGCGATTAACAGAAGAAGTGAACCATATAAGTGTATATTAAAGGAGTAAGTTCCAAACACATCACCGCCGCGATTTCCTACCAAAAAGAGATAGAACCCGCTAGCAGTAATTAAAAAGAGTACAAATCCAAGCAATAAGCCATTTAGAGAATTTTCTCTTTGAACAATCAGATGTTTATAGACATGAATATTGACCAACGGTACTAATAAAAATAGAGTTACGATAATAGAGCCGAGGATATGCAGCGCTTGTACATATTTAAAATATCCCCACTCGATATTTAAAATATCTAATTGTAATAATCCCGTTATAAATAGCAAGAGTATATATATTTTTATATGCTTAGTTTTCATAGCTTTCCTTCCTCTTCAATAGAATAATTGACAATATCCCCTTCCAAGGTTTTTAGGAATGCCACAATTTCATCCGTTTGTGTGTCGGTAAGATTCATGCCAAGTTGATGTTTTGCCATGATGCGTACGGCGTCTCTGAGCTTTGCAACCGAGCCATTGTGAAAATAGGGTGATGTTTTAGTAACATTTCTTAGCATCGGAACCCTAAACAGTCGTTGACTATTTTTACCCATGAACCCACCTATATTTTCAAATGGATAGGGATGACTCATACTGAAATTAAAACTAACTTGGCTAACTGCTCTTCCCTTCGTATTTTCACTGAAAGTGTTTGTCAAATCAAGAAAGCTATTGTAATCTCGCAGCGGAAACTTCTGTATGCTCTGCCCTCCGACACTTTTACCGGTATGGCATCCTTTGCAACCAAAGTTCATAAAATTTGCTAAACCTTTTTTTGCCTCTTGACTTATTGCACTATCATCGCCATCTAAAAATTTATCATAATCACTACGAGTTAAAAGTGTTCTAACATAAGCACCGATGGCTTTTTGCAGATTTTCAAAAGTGAGAGTTGGAGCTGTTGGATTTTTTTGATCTTTAAAGACCTTTTCAAACATTTGAACATACGAGTTATCTTGTGATAATCTCTGCTGTGCATCTTTCGCACTTAAATTCATTTTATATGGATCTTGTATTGAGTTACCTGCTTGTTGTTCCACGCTCTGAACCTCTCCGCTCCATGTTTGATGTTTTGCCAATGCAGAATTTAAGATGCTGAGTGTGTTTAGGTGTAAAGGATTTACTTGTTGATTGTGTCCGATAGCAGCTCCCAGCCTATCCGTACCGCTTTGATCAGATAAATGACATACGACACAATCTTTTACAGAATCTTTATTTTTTGAGAGAAGCATATTTGAAAATGTATTGTTCTCTTTGTTATCTTTTTCTATCATGTGGCAAGTATCACAACTTATATCTCTATCTTTAGATAAAGTTTTATCAAAAAATAGACTCTTGCCTAGTTCAATCTTATCTTTACTTAATCTATTTTCTGGACTATCAACAACTTTTAAAAGTTCTTTGTATGTACTTGGAATACTTGACATATTCCTAGATAAAGCAGTTTGTCTTAACTCGTCATCACTATAATGCTTATCTACTTTTTTTGTTAGCAGATACGATAAAACTTCAAAAATTAATATCACAACGACAACAATTTTAAGGGATGTTTTTATATATATGTTCACGATATGCACCTTCTTTTTGAAGAATAATAGATAGTAGCTTCTATTACTTGTAATTTTATTGATATAGATTAAGTGAAGAGAGGAAATAGCCTTGGGTGCCAACAAAAAAAGTTGGCACGGGGAAATATTTAGAGTTTAAAACTGTGGTTGAAGAAAAGGAATAACCTGTTTTTTACGGCTAAGAACACCCTCTAACCATACTTGATTATTTTCTACTTTTATCTTAAATGCTGATTCTACTTTGCTCATATCATCACTTAAAACCAAAAGTTGTGAGCCCTCTTTCATGATATCTGTTAAAAGAATTGCGATTGTATGAAGGCTACCCTCTTCTTTCATCTTTTGCATATCTTCAAAAAGCTCATTTATTCTGTTTTGTAGCACAGAAATATCTATCATCTCAAGTTGACCGATACCGACTTTTGTACCGTTCATGTCAAACTCTTTATAATCTCTTGTATTTAAATCTCTTGCACTTGCACCGTCTACTTGTGATTTTGCTATAAACATCTCCATTCCAAGAGCTTTATAGTCTTCAATTCCGCAAATCTCAGCCAACTCTTTTACAGCTTTTGTATCTATTTTTGTACATGTCGGAGATTTGAAAATTACCGTGTCGCTTAAAATCGCACACATCATCATGCCTGCTATATCTTTTGGAATTTCGATTTTATGATAATCAAACATCTCTTTAATAATCGTGTTTGTACAACCAATCGGGCGTATCCAACATTCTAAGGGAGTATCAGTTGTTAAATCACCTAATTTGTGGTGGTCAACTATACCCAAAATTGTCGCTTCTTTTATATCTTTTGGAGCTTGAGAAACATCCGAAAAATCAACTAAATAAACATTCTCTCCGGCATAAGAAGTTTTAAGCTCGGGAAGTGTTCCACCAAATTTGTTAAGAATAAATTCTGTTTCAGGTGATATTTCACCTTGACGCGTAGCAACACACTCTTCACCTAACTGATTTTTAAGATAGGAGAGCGCAATTGCCCCGACAATAGAATCAGAATCCGGATTTGTATGACCAAAGATATATGTTAGCATAGTAATAACCTCTGTTTTTTTCGTAATAATATTTAAAATTTGATAAAATTAATTTATCTTATAAACTTGTGCAACTTTTGAACCGTCTTTTACAATTCTTACACGGTCGCCTGCAAAAATATTAACACCTTTTGCAACTACCACCACATGTTCGCCATTGTCTAAATCAACCGTAAGTTCCATGGCATTTGCTTTTGCAACTTGGCTTCCTGCATAACCGCCGACTAAACCACCGCCAAGTGTTGCCAATGTATTTCCGGCACCACGACCCATTGTAGAACCAACTACTCCACCGATAATAGCACCCAAAAAGGTGCCTGTGCCATCGTCGGTTATAACCACGGGTTTTGCATCGATAACTACGCCTGTATCATATCTCTTAATCTGGTTATAATCTTTACCGCTATATTCAGGAACTCCGCTCGTAGCACATCCACTAAGCAAGAGTAGAGTTGCGGCCGATATAAATAGTAACTTTTTCATCTTTTCTCCTTCGTATAATTTCTTGTAATTCTCGAAAAACCCTATTTTACTAAAGAAACATTTTCGCTTTGCGAAAAGCGCTTCGCTTGTTTTCGTAGCTTCAGGGGGTTGTAGGGACTTTAGTCCCTGCCATTAAAACGAACGCGTTCGTTTTAATGTGTAACACTATTATTTTAGCAGAGATTTTGCTATGCTTCTTGCCGCTTCGCGACCGTCAAACGCTGCCGTTACAACCAAATCCGCACCTCTGTAACAATCTCCTCCGGCATAAATTCCCGCAGTTTTTGTTTCATGTGTTGCTTCATTGATAATGATTCCGCCCCAGCTGTTTGTCTCAATGCCGTTTTCTGCCAAAAATGAGGGAACAGCAGGGTCAAATCCTAATGACATTATAATTACATCTGCGTTTACTCTGTATTCACTTCCTTTAACTTCTTCCATCTTTTGGCGACCGCTCTCATCTTTTGCACCCAAATTTGTCTTGACAACTTCAACGCCTACAGCTTTGCCGTTTTCATTTTGCACTATCTCTTTTGGCGACACAAAAAAGGTAAAA
>JAUSKV010000121.1 GCA_030646745.1 Sulfurimonas sp.
TGATTATAAACGACAACTCTCAATTACAATGATTCGCAATCTTCACACACAGCTACATGTACCGTATGAATCATTGATTGATGCATAATCTGTTTCGAAAATTTTAAAAAATAGTTTAAGAAAAAAACAAGAAAATGCATAAAAGTGTGTGTGATGCTTATTTTTAATTTTTAGCTTATTTGTCCCTTATTCTATCCCTATAACCCTTCTGAAAATCGGACAGACATAAGAAGAAGAGTAGGTAGCATATCTCTTATTTTTTCATTATATTCATTCCAATTCGCAGATGAATGTATTAAGGGTGAGACAGGATGTGCTTCAAATATATTGGAGCTGGATAAGTCATATGATGGTTCTGGCTTTATTAAGAAAGGAATGGATGCAGCTAAAATTGCGTGAGAGAGTGTTAGATGTGATGCTCTACATGGTTCAGACAGTGCTATATTCTCGTTGTCGAAATTTTCAAAATCATATGAAGCATCAAAAGACGCGGCAAGGAATGATGGATGAGAAGCTACTCCTACATTTTTTTTAGATCTTCAATCATATTATTTGCTCCACCAATCCAAAAGTGCCCACTCTTCTTGAACTCCTCATCCAAAAACTTCTCTGTTTTTGATTTAGAAAAATACTTATGCCAAAAATTATTTGATAGTTCTAACGTGGTAGCTAAATTAAAATCCTCCTGCGCTTGGTCATCGACACGGAGTCTAGCCCAAATTATTGAATTCTCGTATAATAACCTAAGTTGCATTCGCGCATTTGTATCCAAGCCATATGTGCATTGAAGCCGAATTGATGCAAGTGTCTTGAGTTGTCTGATTGTTAATTTATAGAACAGCATTCCATTATTTTTCTCTCCATTTGTAGATGTAGAGAGAAAATAGAAAGAAACTAAACGCAGTAGTGCAATTTGTTCATCAACAAATGCATACAAAGCAGCCAACGGTGTACTTGAAATATCTTTATTAAATTCAGAAGCAACACCTTCCCCTAAACTGTGCTCGGGCATCTCAAATCCAGCATTTTTATAGAGAAGTCTAATAGTGTTACATGCGTGTTTATATGTCAGAGTATTTTGCATTATTTGCCTTTAATATATTAATGAAGTCTAGCATAGATATATTCTAATTCAATAAATATTTTTTTGATTATGGTAGTCCATTCAAGCAAAAAAAATATAAATAGTATTCTAAAAATAAAATCTAATCTAAGAAAAAATGATAATTCATATTATCTAACTATAAAAACAATGATTAGAAATATACAAAGCTTTGCATTAAACTAAACCACTATGGACTGAAAGTCCATAGGTTTCATAGGTGGAATGAAATTCCACTTAATTCTTTTCAATAGGATTTATTATTAGAAACTATTGAGATAAATGCTAAAGCCTTGCACTAAAAGTGCATAGTTTTAGACTAGCGCACGGAAACAATAAATAGTGTGCCCAAAAATGCCTAATTATGAAGAAGTTAAAAGATTTTGATAGAGTTACAAGTCCTTATTTTAGGTCTTTATTAGTTTTTTGTATGTTATTGAAGAATTTCCTGTTTCCGCAACCAACAATCATCATTTTTTTTATAAAAATCTTTTTCTTTAATAATCGTCTCTATCTGTTTTTTTAGCCATCAATCTATCCGTAGGAATAATGGCTACAGTAAGAGATCAACCTTGAAGTTGACACTTCAGTTTCAACTCAAACACTATTCGTAGAACATAATATGCAAAAGTTCTTCAAACTCTTACAAGGAGACTGTTTTGCAAATAAAATTTAAAAATCAAACTATGAAACTTGAAGATTTGCCGTTGGATGTGGGTTACGCTTCTGAGAGAGTTACGCTCCAAGATGAAAAGAGTAATCCACATACGATAGGCGGACAGAACGGTCAGACACAGCTTTTTATCACGACGCCTTTTATAGATGAAGTATTTTTGGAGGAGTTGGCGCAGATAAACGAGTTTCTTCCACAAGGCGGAGATTTTGTTGTGACTGCTACTTTGATTGTTGCGAATGCGTCACACAAAAATCCTAACTTAGAAAAAATCAATTTTTTGATGGATGGTGAGGGCGAATTTGGCGACTTTTATGGAGTTAGATTACTAGGTGAACCCTATGATTTTGAGCTTACAAAAGCACTCATTTTAATCTCTAAAGATGGAGCGATTTTTTATGATGAGTTTGTCAAAGATTTAAACGATAAATTTAACCTCAATACGCTGCTTAGAAAGATTACAGCAGCACAAATTTGCTACACGGGACAAGGATGCCATTAATGAAAGAGCTTATAAAAACAATAAAAGAAGAGATTCAAAACAACACCACGGTACCCTATTTCGGGTTAGGAATATTTGAGAGTACAAAAACTGCAAAGGGCGAACAGATGCCTTATGATTCGGATTCGATGATTTTGATGCTCAACTCTGGGAGACCTATGAGCCAGAGGCTGATGTTTGAGTATTCTCGTGCGGCAATGCACTTGGAAGAACGCCGTGGCATGAGCTATCTCACACAGCTTGTCAATCATATCTATACCAAAAATTACGAGCCGACAGCTCTACACAAAATCATGGAAGCTCTCATGCCAAAATACATCATCGACACAAACAGAGATCCTAAAATGCAGGAGTTGCTTAAGCATACGCCGCACTCTATGATTATCGGCAAAGCACGACTGATGGCGGACAAAAATCGTTATGAAGTCTATAAATATGATGTGGAGAATAAAAGCTACCACATTGCCCTTGATGGTGTTTTAAATGAAGAGGGAACGATACTCTTCAAACCAATGGGTTCAACACTTCCAGAACCTAGCTTTGTGATGTCGGATGCGGATTATGTGGATTGGCTCACCGAAGCTATGGGCGGGTTTGCCGTACCCCCAATGCTAAAATCCTACAGAAAAGAGAAAAAATATCTCTATTTAGGCACCTCCTTTGACCGAGATACGGACAGAATGGTAGCGAATGAACTCACTTTTGACTCTGCCGGCGGTTATGTTATCACAGACAAAGAGCTTGGAAGAAAAGAGAAAAAATTTGTAGAAAAACATAATCTTATCGTACTTCAGATGTCACTCGAAGAGTTTACAAAACAAGCAGAGGAAATCGCATGAGAGTCTATCTCGATAACAACGCAACAACCAAAATCGACCCCTTAGTTAAAGTAAAAATGATGCCTTTCCTCGAAGAGTTGTTTGGAAACCCAAACTCTCTACACCAATATGGAATGGAAGTTCGTCCCTCTCTCAATGAGGCTTTGGGCGAGATGTATGACGCTCTAAATGCAGAGGACGAAGATGACATAATCATCACCTCATGTGCGACAGAGAGTAACAATAGTGTCTTAAAAGGAGTATTTTTCAAACATATTCTTACAAATCCTTATAAAAATCATATTGTAACTACGGCCGTTGAGCATCCATCCGTTTTGGAAACGCTCTCATTTTTACAAGAAAATGGTGTGGATGTAACCTATGTAGATGTGGATGAAAACGGCGGTATATCTGCCAAAGATATGATGAAAGCTGTGACCGAAAACACTATTCTCATCTCCATGATGTGGGCGAACAATGAGACGGGGATGATTTTTCCGGTAGAAGAAGTAAGCCGTTTTGCAAAAGAAAAAGGGATTCTGTTCCATACGGATGCGGTTCAGGCGATTGGAAAAGTGCATGTGGATTTGAGCAAAGTACATGTAGATTATCTTACATTCTCCGCGCATAAGTTTCATGGACCAAAAGGCATAGGCGGGCTTTATGTCAAAAAAGGAAAAGAGCTACCAAACCTGCTCCATGGCGGTGAGCAGATGGGCGGTAAAAGAGCCGGAACGCTCAATGTTGCGTACATTGTCGGCATGGGGCTTGCCATGAAACAGGCTGTAAATCATGTAACAAAGATGAATACGGATGTGAGACGACTTCGCGACAAACTCGAAGATGCCATAGCCAAAATTCCCGACACAATTGTCGTAGGAAAAAGAGAGCTGCGTACGCCCAATACAATCCTCATCTCTATTCGCGGTGTTGAGGGGGAATCCATGCTTTGGGATTTAAACCGTGCAGGAATCGCCGCTTCGACAGGTTCCGCATGTGCATCTGAATCTCTTCATGCAAATCCTGTAATGAGTGCCATCGGCGAAGACCCGGAACTCGCTCACACAGCGATGCGTTTGAGCCTCTCTCGTTTTACGACTGAGGAGGAGATTGATTATGTCATCGAAGTTTTTACAAAAGCCGTAGAGCGACTTCGTGCTATCTCTTCGACTTATTCCTACACAAATGCGGTGGCGTAAAAATATAGAATTAAAGTTGCACTTACATAAAAAACAGACACAAAGGATTTCCACATGTCAACAGTAAAAGAATTTATAGCCAACAACAACTTGCAGTGGCAAGCATCATTCAATGATAAAACAGATAAATATGTCTATGGATACCGTGGAAGTCTTATTATTACCGCTGGAGACATCCTCTCTGCCGACAAGCAACTTCCACCAAAAGCAACTGCGACACAGACAATTTTAGTGACAAACAGCGACAAAATTGACTTTTTGGCATGCGAACTAGAGACACTAGACTTTTTTGAGCCTTTTGTAGAGCGCTACAAAGAAATACTCTCTCCTACCGGACTTTACATACTTTTTGTAACAGACTTAGATAAAAATGGTAAATTTGAGTATGAAGGTTTTACTTTTAACGCGTTTTCTCTCGATGAGAGTTCGGTTTGGAACGAGCTTGTCGATTTTGCCGACCTCTCTAAGGGTGATTTGAAAAAACTCTCTCCTGTTGAGAAGATAGACACCATCTATGATGAAATAAAATCTATAAAACTTCGCATCAATGACAAAAGTTATGAAGAGGTAAAATCTCAGCAAAGTGCAAACAAAAAAGTACTTTTTGGAGCTGTGTAATCTATATCGCGACTCTCTTATCCCTAGAATTTTTTAGGGATAGAAATTAACATTTTTATGTGATTATTTATGTTACGCACTAAAACGAACAAGTCCGTTTTAGTGGCAGCTGCTTATGTCCCTACAACCCCCTAAAGCTACGAAAACTTTGTTTTTCGAGAATTGTTCAGTAATAACTCTTTAAAAGTAGTAATTCAGTACTGCTTTTAAAGTCTCTCTTTTTTGCACTCTTTCTAAATATTGCTTTTCGCCATAGTCGTACTTAAGTTTCAGCTGCAGATTTTGCGATACTCTAAAGTTTTGTGACGCTTCTCCCAACCACTGCTCTTCACCGGTATCGTACCATCTTCTTGTCAGCTCTAAGTTTGTATTCATGTATGAAAATCTGTCTATACATAGACCCACGCTGCCTCCGATAGCAGTAACTATCTTTTCTGTGCTGTAAAAGAGCGGGTCTGCCATTAGATAGATGTAAGCAATCTTGTTCCCCCAACTGTATCCGGCTCCCGCAGTGGAGATGAAGTTTGCTTTTTCACCCATGTAGTCTCTGTCCCAACCGGTTTTTGCTCTCCATGAAAAGCTATCAAAAAATTCAGACCTTTGATTGAGCGATGCTGCTGAGAGAATAGTTGCCTCTTCCACGCTCACATTATTCTCTGTATATGAAAGTTGAAGATTTAAAAACTCTATTTGAGAGCCACGTAAAAAGCCGTAGCTGTTGTCTTCTAAATCATGATGCGCCGGACGGATACCCAAAAAACCGATTGGCTTATTGTCTCTGTATCCTGCCCCCGCAGATACTCTTATAGCCCGATGGCTCTCCAGAGGGTCTTGCGGCACTTCGACATTTAGCTTTTCCCCGCTTCCAAGTGCGGCTCTTGCTTTTGTCATGTTATGAAAAAGTGATAGATACTTCTCCTCGCTCATGTTATGTTTGGCAAAGGAGTACTCTAAAAATTCAAGAGCCGCCTCTAAAATATATCTCTTTTGTTGCATGTCAATACTTTTATTATCTACAATATCGTTTAGTTCAATTTTGGACTCTACGAGATCTCTTGGCAGGTGCGTAAAATCACTGTTGATGAGTTCTTCATATTTTAAAAGAATAGATCTTTTTGAGGCTCTGTAATTAACGCTTTCTATGATATTTTCCTCTTTGGCTGCATGTACGGTTTCAAGTGGAATAATGTCGTAACTGAAGTGCTCTCTGAGATGTATGGATGGTCTTGCAATCTCCAAAAACCAAAGCATATTGTAGGAGCAGTTTTCAGTAAAAAAATAGTAGTCTGATTTTGTATTTTTGAGCTCCCAAATATGCATCAGCATCTTTAGAACCTCTTCTTCACTCAAATTTAAATCATATTCCCATACATCTCTTTGTTCTGTGTCTCTATACTCTTTAAGTTTTTCATAATAGGGCAGAAGTGAATAACTCCCGGAAAAACCGCCTGTTAGCCCTTTTGTAGCATACATAAACATGCTTGTTTTTTTTGATTCTACTTCAGCCGCATAGTTTACGGCGTACGAGAGGAGTCTGGAGTTGTACCCTGAATTTATTCGT
>JAUSKV010000271.1 GCA_030646745.1 Sulfurimonas sp.
ATATCAGTCTGCATTCCCAATGAGGACATTGGGAACGAGTAAAGACAATATGAAAGACAAATTTTTTTCATTAGCAGGACAAAAGCTTTTTAGAATACGAGCAAAAACAAGTACTAATTTAGTGAGAAGTGATTTTAAAAAAATGATAAAAGAATTAATAAATTAAAAATGAAAAAATACCTAACATTCACATATTCCTTAGTCGGCTACATCCTTTCCATTATCTCCTTGAGTTTTCTAATTTTATGGGTTTATCCATGGGAGTTTCTGCCATTCAATATTGAAACTCCTATGATGCGTATAGATATAAATCCTATTTTAATAAATACAGCTTTATTGCTCTTTTTTGGCTTGCAACACTCCCTTATGGCGAGGAGTTTTTTTAAAGATGGGTTGCTGAAAAATGTTTCAAATGCTGTAAAATCCGCTACTTATTCTGTGGCTTCATCCATTTGTTTGATCATGATATTTTATTTTTGGCAGCCGATTGAGGGTTTTGTTTGGAATTTTCGGTCTGACATGGTGTTTTGGAGTATTACAATGCTCTATATTCTGGGATGGCTGAGTGCCTTTGTTGCTACTTTTATCATCGACCATTTTGAACTTTTTGGCTTGCATCAGGGGTATAGAGCTTTAAAAAATCTTCCTGAACCGGAAGTGAAATTTCAGGTAAGATTTTTTTATAAATACATAAGACATCCCATTCAAGCAGGAACTCTTGTCGGATTATGGGCAACACCCTCTATGAGCTACGGTCATTTACTTTTAAGTGTCGGCATGACAATGTATGTTTTGATAGGTCTCTATTATGAAGAAAAAAGCTTGATAAAAACTTTTGGAGAAGAGTACAAAAAGTATATGAAAACCACTCCGATGTTGATTCCCTTTACTATAAAAAAACAAGATGAGCTTTAAATACGCTTTACATGATAACTCGCATGTCATCTTTTTATTTCAGAATTTTATCTAAATGCATCATATGTTTTTTAGTTTTATTTGTTGCAACGGCTTCAAAAGGATTTTCCGGCCAATAGTGTCTTTTATATTTGCCTCTTATCTCTTTTCTGACTTCGCTGTAGGAGTTCTCCCAAAAGCTTTTTAAATCGTAGGTTATTTGCATGGGAGTCATCGCCGGAGTCAAAAGGTGTATTTGTAAAGGCAAAGTATTGTTTAGAATTTTGGGTGTCTCATGCAGTCCAAAAACTTCCTGTATTTTTACACGCATGGAAGGCTTGCTGCACTCTTCGTAATCTATGTAAATATTTGAACCGCTTGGAACCTTTACGCTCGGAGGTGCGAGAGTCTCTAAAAGCTGTTGATTCTCCCATGAAAGAAGAGATAAAAGCATGTTGTAAACATTTAAATCCTCCAAAGCTTTTACGGTTACAACGCCTTCTAGGTAAGGCTCCAGCCAAAGTTCCAACGAGTTAAGTAAAGCGTCATCACTAAAATCTTTAAACTCTTTATGGTGATTTAAAAAGTTAACTCTGGCTTTGAGAGCAGTTGCTTTTTTGCTCCAAAAAAGAAGTTGTAATCCCTCTTTTTTGACTAAATCCAAAAGTAGTTTTTTAAAGTTCTGATTTTTTGAAGCTTGACTAGGTTTTGAGTGAAGCTGTAAATCTAAAAAATAACGGCTCTCTCTTATGTCAAACTTCTTGGATTCTTTGTTATAAGTTATGGATTCTACATTTTTTATAAATGAGGAAAAATATTGCTCTATCTGCTCTAAAGATATACAAAGAGCTAGATTTATAAACGAGTCTCTGTCGTTGGCATGCAAGTTTGCTACAACTAAAAACTCTTGGTTAAACAGAGAATCTTCCACATGCAAGAGTGCACCTTTGCCATTGCTGAGTTTGTATTTGTTGTCGTCCTTTGTTCTTTGCTTTGCGAGTCTGTCAGGGTAAGCAAAAAGAAGCAGAACACTCAGCATCTCTTGGCTTAGTTCACTCTTTTTTTTTGTTACCATTTTTATGGTTTTTAATTTATTGTAAAAAAAGTCTGCCTGAGTTAGAACCTCTTTTGCACGATGAGTATTTATATAGGCACTCTCAAAGTCCTTTTCATAAAGATGCGTAAATCTTGAATATATATCGCTGTCCCTTTGAGAATTACTGAAAATATCTTTTTCACCCAAAAGTGATGCCAATAGACATGCTTCATAAGCAAAGCCTAAATCATTCGCTTTTAATAGCATGTACGCAAATCTCGGATGAAGTCCCAAGCTAAGTGCATCTTTTCCAAAATCTGTAATTTTAAATGCGTCATCAAGCATGGAGAGCTCTTTTAAAACCTCTTTTGTTTCTTCTATAATCTTTGCTTGTGGAATATCTAGCCATTTTAATTCGCTAAAATCATCCACTCCCCATAAAGCCAAATCTAAAAGGAGGGAGCTTAAATCCGTTCTTAAAATCTCAGGTTTTGTGGATTGTTGCACTGTCTTATGCGCATGCCAAAGTCTGTAACACTTCCCATGTGAGAGCCTTCCTGCACGACCGGCTCTTTGAATTGCTGAATCTTTTGAGATAAATGCCAGCTCCAAATGATCCATTCCATTAGCATAGTTATATCGTGATTGTTTTTCCAAACCCGAATCTATGACTACTTTTACTCCTTCAATGGTTAAGGATGTTTGGGCAATATTTGTGCTGAGAATAATTTTTCGTTTTTGTGATTTTTGGATGGCACGGTCTTGCTCTTTTTTACTTAAGGCAGAGTAGAGCGGCAAAACTAAAATATCCTTGTTCAAGGATGAATTTAAAAGTGAAGTGTGTAAGTTTTTTATCTCTTTTACTCCGGCTAAAAAAATTAAAATATCTCCATCATTTTCTTTTACAGCTTTGAGCGTTATGCTTAGAAGTGTGCTGTTTATAGATTTAAAGTCGGGCTGTGAACTCTTCATGTCAAGATAAATATTTTCAACTTCGTAGCTCTTGCCTTTGGAGGTTATAACCGGAACATCTCCAAGCATGTTAGATATTTCCTCAGAGTTAAGCGTTGCAGACATAATCAAAATCTTTAAATCATCACGGAGAAGTTCTTGCACCTGTAGGGAGAGCGCAAGTGATAAATCTGTGTGAATGCTTCTCTCATGGAACTCATCAAAGATAACCATGGCTACGTCATCCAGCGTTTGGTTGGCTTGAAGTTTTCTCACCAAAATCGCTTCTGTTACAACTAAAATCTTTGTTCTATCTGTGTAACAGCTATCCATTTTTACCTGATAACCGACACTCTGTCCTACCTCTTCACCCAAAAGTTTAGCCATTTGGGTAGCCACCATTCGAGCGGCTACACGGCGGGGTTCAAGCATGATGATTATTTTACCTTCAAGCCAAGGCTCATTCAGTAAAGAAATAGGTACAACAGTACTCTTTCCTGCTCCGGGAGGAGCTTGTAAGACAAGTGTGGAGTGAGTTTTAAAAGTGTTTTTCAGATCTTCTAAAACTTCATTTATAGGCAAATTTTTCATATTTGGAATTATAACTTTAAGTCAATAATTTTACTATAGTTGATTAACACCAAATAGGAGTAAAAAAACAATATCATCCCGCGCCAAGGTTATATCTTTGCTTCTTCAATCTGCGCCAAAGCCAATTTTTTGCCGTTTTCCTCTTCCTCAGCACTCCACCAATACTCAATTATCTGCTGTTCAATCGTTCCTAACAGATCCATCGGAAGATTTGCGAAGACTTCGTAAGAGCTTACGTCATCTTGGTTCATATTGTTTCGTTTTGCAATTTCAGTTATAAGTTCTCGGATAGATGTTTCAACATTTGTCGGTTCCGGCAGAGGCATTCCATTTGCTGATGGTTGCAAGATTCTGGCATAATCAATCCATGTTTTAATCTCATCTTCAAGATAGTCATATCCGTTTATGCTGTAACACAATATTTTTTGCGGAGTATAAATAATCTCTTCGCTCTCTTCTAAAATATCTGAGCTTTTTGCTTCGCCATTTTCTAAATAAACTTCTATACGCTGAGTGTCACGCAATGTACAAGCAGTTTCAAAAGCATTTCTTGCATGTTTGAGTAACTCTTTTTTTATAACTTCATTCATGAGTACATCCGCACTTACAACTTCCGGTGTTAGTGCCGGAATCTAAGTAAGTTGACGCATTTGTGGCATCTACTTTTATAAAACTGCTCTTTTGCATCTCTTTAACAATCTCTTCTAGTGCCATAGGCTCTTTACCAATATAGTAAACATCTATATTATCTTGCTGAAGTGCTTTAAATGGACCATCGCCCATGTAAGAGTAAACAGTGCTTTTTACATCCCACTGCTTCAATAGTTTTGCAGTTTTTATACCATTGCCAACTCCTTCATTTTTAATAAAAAAGAACCTTTTTTCTTTTGGTTCGTATATTGCGAACATTTTAACATTTCCGAAAAGTTTTGATGACTCGGCATCTGTAGTTGCTGTATCAACCGGAATAGCAATCACTGTATCTCCTTTGTGTTATAGATATTTTCATATCACATATGTTTAGATGCGTGCATTTATAGTTCTAGAA
>JAUSKV010000274.1 GCA_030646745.1 Sulfurimonas sp.
TTTTACCGCTTCCCGCACTCGCCTCGTAGGCTAGGTTATTTATGAATGACATTATTTGTACTCATTTATATTGAAATTTATTTGATTAATTAATTCTTCTTGATTTAATTTATAATTAGAAAAATCAAGACAACTTCTTATATCAACAATCGCATTAGCCACTACTTCTTTTTCTTTGTTTAATATATTTATTTGAATATCAGTAAATTTATCTTTTTGAAATTCATCGTCATCTAATGCACGAGCTATACGACTGAATACTTGTGTGGCATGTATAATAGATTCTTTAACATCATTATTATTTTTAATAAATAAATTTAATTCGAAAGTTGTATCATTTTCAACAAATGACGCATATTTAAAACCCACAATCTGTAAGTTATGAATAAGATGTAATAAATAAGTTTCACTTCTTAAATAAAAATCAATATTTTTATCTTCTGCGAAACTCTTTATTTCTTGCATATAATTAAGATATATTAAAACCTCTGCTAATCGTAAAGCTCCATAAGCATCTCTGACCCAGAATGTAATTTGTTTTAATTCTTCATGAGACATAATTTTGACCTTATCTCTTTTAGAGCCATATATGACTTTTATATTATCCTTTGATATTTCAAAATCTTTATGTGCAGCAATATTTCTCCATTGATTTATATGTATTCCAACAATAGGATCTTTTATTAATAAATCAAAATTTCTAAACTCTTTATCATTCACTAAGTTTCCTAAAGACTTATTACCTAAGTTTTCAAATAGTTTGTTTGTATGAAACTGATAAAAAAGCCTAAATCTAGGTTCAAAGCAACCTTCCACAATTTCATCAATAGCTCTAAAATAGTATATTGCTAAATCCTTTTTTGTGTAATTATTTATATCTGATTGTGATATACAATAGCTTATATATCTATCATTCGTATCTGAGATTTTTTTAAAATTATCAAATAAAATTTCAAATGATTTTTCTTTTTCTAAAAATATAATACTTTCAAAAACTTCATGTATTGCATTCAGCATTTTTATGTAATCTTCATTTGGATATAACATGACATAGTTCATTAGTTCTGTTCGTAACAACTCTTTGTTTCTTAAATAATTATTTTCACTGCTAAAATATTTAAAAAAAATCTCTCTTGTTAAGCTATTCCAATCATCAACACTACAATCATTGTTGTAATCTAAATGATTAAAAATATCTACCATTGTTTACTCTCTCCCACATATAGTTGAATATTCACAATAAATACAGTTCTTCAAATCTTCACACTTGTCAAACTCATATTCGTCATGTGCCAAAATATCTTTTATGTTTGATTCTAAAACAGCCAATTTCTCTTCCAAAAATACTTCATGCACTATTCTCGACTCTTTTAAGTCATAATATCCGCACCCCAAGAGTACTTCCTCGCTGTCGCTCACAGCGCATGCCGTAATGATGCCTAACTGTTTTGCCAATAGGTAATAAAACTCTAACTGAAAATCAGTAGCTTCTGTGAAATTTTTTGCCGTGTAGATTGGATAGGAGCCTGTTTTGTAATCAAGTACAAATATCTCATCGCCTCTTTTGTCGATTCTGTCAATCACGCCTGTCAATGTAAGACCTGCAAACTCACACTCTAAACTTTTTTCACACACTTCCACATGCCAAGCGTCTTTAAATCTTTGCACTTCGTTTTCGCAAAATGTGTCCATTCTTCTCTTTTGCAGACTGATGAGATATTTCTCTAGCTCATTCTTTCCACATGCTATGTCAAGCTCTTTGTGTAAATCTTTTTTGAGTTCCTCTACGCTTAGATAGCTGTTTTTTTTGCTGTAAAGCTCTTTGAGTGCGAGGTGAACTGTTGTTCCTATCTCCCACTCTTGCGGCATATCTTTTGGTATTTCATGGGAAGAGATATTTTTTATGTATCTGTAGTAGAACTTTCGTTTACATGTTAAAAAAGTTTTTAGTTTCGTGCTTGAGAGTTTTTTATCTCTAAAGCTGTACTGGGCAACAATTTTTTCATCTTTGTTGTGTTTTTGTGATAACTTTTTAAAAAGTATATTTGCATAATCCAACTCTTCATGTGGATTTGTCTCTTGAATATTGAGCTGTTTTAAAAACCTTGAAGCACTGCTTTGGCTTGATTTGACATAGGATATTGCCACCTCTTTTGAGCGGTTTATGAGCATTTGGTAGTAATGTTTTTGAAGATTTTCTCTGTCGCTCATGGTTGGAAGAGAGGCTATCTCTCGGATATTTGTGTTGAGAAACATATCTTTGTCGCTTCGTTTTGGAACATTTGCGTCGCTGAAATCGACTATAATCACCGCATCAAACTCTACTGCACGCGTCTCAAGCACTCCAATGACCGTTACTTTTCCGCCTCTCACATCATCTATAGTTCTGCATGCAAGCCTCTGCATAAAGAGTGAAATGAGCGATTTTACACTCATCTCTTGCATGCAGGGCAGAACTGTCTTAAATGTGTAAATCTCCTCTTCAAAGATTTTTAACTCAATTTTTGAGCCGATGCTCTCTTTGTATCGATTAAGAAACTCTATAAAATCAACTTCTGCAACTTTTTTGTAGTAGATTTTAAAGAGTTCCATGTAGAGTTGACTGCCTACTCTTTTAACTCTTGCTTCATTCTCTTTCGACTCTTGCTCTATGAGTTGACATGTGGAGTTTAGCTTTTCGTATGTTTTTGTTTTGGAATATGACTCACCCATGGCAAAGTTAAAATTTGATTTTTCATCAAAGGTTTTGAGGAGTTCTGCCATATTCTCATCGGGCAAAATTACGGCAATATTCTCCGGACTAAAACCCTTTTTGACAAACTCATACACTTTTTTCTTTATAAAAGCGATTTGCAAAATAGACTCGCTGAATGATTCACAACTTATATTTTTATTTTTATTTATTTCTGTTTTTTGGATAATTGTTTTTGAATTAAGAGAGAGGGTATATTTAAAGTTATTCTCTAGCTCTATGCCTAACTCTGCAAATTTGCTCTGCATTTTAGTGTTAAAGGGTGAAGTAGTTAAAATGAGAGTCACACAGCTGTAATCGCAACATTTTAAAAGAAGTTCCAACTCAAAGTTTGTCAAATGTCCTTCGATGTGTATCTCAATATTTTTATTTATTTTTGCAAACTCTGTATTAAACTTATAAAGCTTTGGTAAAAAAATCCTATCTAATATTTTTCGCTCACAACAAAGTGCTTCGTACCTTTTATAAAGCTCTTGGAGTATGGCTATGTGCTCCTCATATTCTGCATAAATATCGGAGGTGTCAAGTTTGAAAATATCATACATTTCTGCACTCAACTCTTCGTAAAACTTAAAAATATAGGTGGAGTTTTTCGTGAATGTAAAAAAGTTTCTTTCTATTTGCAGATTTTTAAACAAGCTAAAATCCGATGCTTCTAAAAGCAGTAAAACTCTGCTGTCTTCATCTGCGATTTTAAAATCTTTCACTATGCAGAGCTTACTTATAAATTCTGACATTGTTATGTAATTTGGTAAAAAAAGAGTTGATTCGGTGATAAGAAATTGCTCATGCCTGATGGCACGAGCAGAGGGTAAAACTACTGTTTTTTCATTCATCTATTTATTTTGACTAATACATGAATAGCTTTCATAACACTTAATATTCGAAAGCCTCTTTAGCTCTGGTATCCGCTTTGACATTGTAATATCTTTGCAAATCACCGACGCTTACCTTAGCCATAATGTCCCATCTACCCTCTTTTTCAAGGTTGATAGAACCGAATGAGTAAACGCCGTTTTCTATGGTTGGATTACTTAATTCTCTGTCAAATTGATGACTATCCGGTCTAGTAACCACCACTGTGATATTTGCATCACTCACTTTATTGGAGTTCAAATCACTTACTTTATACTTAATTACACTGCCATTACAATTGAGAGAATCAGTGATATATTCGATTTTGTATTTTTTGTCAAACGCTATGCGAGCTTCTATAAGCTCATTTGCTTTAGCATCCGCTTCATGGTAATCCATCATATACGCGTCACTCTTTTCTACCGGTGATGAAGTTGCAATAACTACCGTTACAACACTAGCTACAAATATTAATGCAATGGAAGTACCAATTGCATAGGGCCAAATTTTTCCGCTATTTTTCTTCAATTTTTTGCCTTCTTGGGTACATTTTTCTTTTAATGTACATAAATATAGCGTAAATAATAAAACCGTAGAATAATACCTTAACAAGCAATATGCTGTTTTTATTTGCATTGCCTGCAGCATTTTCTAAAACAATTTTTTTACTTGTTGCTATCTGCTCGGCAATATCTGTATAACCATTAAACATAGCACCAGAATATTTGCCTAATATTTCACCCTCTTTTGCTTTTCCTGCAAGAAGAGGCAAGATAGTGCCGTCTGCATCTGTTACCATTTCTTTAAAACCTTCAAAACTTTTGCTGTATAAAACAGCCATTATAAAGGCTTGTACCGGTGATGCGACAGGACTTAAAACCTGTTTTTTATTAAAATACTCATATAAAGAGGCATCGTTTGCTAATATATCAACCTGTGAATCTAACTCTGAAAAAGTAAGTAGAATGGTAGGTTCACTGAACTCTTTTAACAGCTCTTTTTCATATTCGACTATATTTGTGCCATGTGGAAGTTCTTTTAGCATCAAAAGTCTTAATGATATGCCGGTTTTATCATGTAGTTCGGATCCGAGTTTTTCAACTTCTGCATTAAATTTAGGATTAAGAATAAGTTCATCTTTATATAAATATTCTGCTGTGAGTGTTGTATGAAAAAATAGTGTGAGGATGAGGGCCGCAAGCCCTCTTGAAATTTTCAAAAAAATTTCCCTTAACCGACAAAAAGATGATTAGGTGTTAAAACCGCGAAAAGAGTATAAGCAGCCATAACTACTAAACCTAATGTAATTAATTTTTCCATTATATACTCCCTTATTTCACATCAACTACATGTTTAGCGTTTTCTGTGCTAAACATCTTAATTGATTGTTCATCTTTAATATCATAATAATTAGCAGCATTTGCATTTTGCACGCCAAGACCTAAAACTGTAAGACCAGCTAGGATTGTGAGCAATAATACAGTTGCGATTAACATACCTGTAATACCATCAAGAGCAAAAACACTTCTATTTTCATTCATGCTAATCTCCTTATTTACTTAAGTTAGTGATGTATGCACCAACAGCTTCTTTTTGTTTAGCATTAAGTCTATCAAACTTAGGCATTTCACCGATTGCACCTTTTTTACCATGTGCAAGAACATTTGCAACAAGTGCCGGAGTAAATGAAGCTATGTTTGGAGCAACTGAATCCACACCTTTGCCATCTGAACCGTGACATGAAGCACAAACGCCTGCAAATACATCAGCACCGGCACCAGTCATACCATTTGCAACAAAAGAAGCAACAGTATCAATCTCAGCATCACTAATTAAAGCACTAGTATTAGCATTGAAAAGACCATTACGATCTGGCATTGGCATCTCTACGCCTAACAGTTTGTTATTTGAACCGTTTGCTATTACAAGTTTAACAGATTTAGCTTCAATTCTTTTATTAAGATTTGCAGCTTTACCCTCAATACCATCAGCATTAATACCGTGACAAACTTTACACTCTGCCAAGAAAACAGACTCACCCATCTCTACTAATCTGTCACCAGTAATTGACGCATATTCTGCTTCAAATTTAGTATTGTGTGCAGCTGTATCTTCATTGTACTCACCAATTTGTGAATATGCATTTAAAGGGTAACCTACAGTAAAATACCACATACCCCAAACAATTAGAAGGAAGAACATAATTGCCCAACCCATTGGTAACTCGTTTAAATACTCACCGATACCATCCCACTTCTCATCAGCTAACTGACCATCAGCAGTATCTGTCTGCATTTGACGAACATACTTGATTACTACAAAAACTGTAATAATTATAAGTGCTACTGCACCTGCCACTGCAAGCATGTTGACGATATCACCGTGTAAACCACCCTCTGAACCGCTCACTGACATGTAAGTGAACAGTAACATTAGAGCGGTAAAGATAATTCCCCCAAGATAAAGCTTATTCATATATCTCTCCTATTTCTCTTTATCATCAGACATTGGCGATACCGGAGCATCACCTATATCATCATTTAGCGCCATATTGCTGAATTTTTCATAATCATGACCACCTTTTTTCTTGTCTGTGCTGTATAGATGATATATATAACTATAAAGCACAACTACTAGAAGTAATACTAGTGCGAAGTAACCATAAGCCTGAAGTTCTGCAATATTCACTACAAACCTCTACTATTTAAGACTGTTCATGTATGCAATTAATGCTACGATTTCAGGAATCTGACCGTTTGCAACTGCATCTTTTACATCTTGATCTTTCATATCCGCTGCGATAACTTTTGCTTCAGCTAATGCTAAAGCGTTTGCTTCAGCTGTACTAGCTCCCATTTTAACAATTTTAGTTGACCCATCTTTCATAGGAACCGGTTTGTTATAAGGAGTAGAAAAGAACTGAGAAACAGTTAACTGTTCTGCATAAGCAGTATTTATATCTGCCTTATTTTTGAACATCCAAGTGTATGCAGGCATAATTGAACCCGGAACAACACCTGAAGGACTTTTCATATGATTTTCATGCCAGTCAGTAGTTCTATAATTACCAACTCTCATTAAATCTGGACCAGTTCTTTTTGAACCCCAAAGAAATGGTCTATCATATGCATACTCACCACTCAATGAGTAGTGACCATAACGGTCTGTTTCCGATTTAAACGGACGAACTAGCTGTGAATGGCATGCATTACAACTATTTTTAATATAAACATGACGACCCGCTAACTCTAAAGTAGAGTAAGGTGCTGTACCGATTACTGGGCGAGAAGCCTGTGCAAAGTTTGGAAGTATTTCTACTAAACCAGCGAAAGCAATCGTTACAAATATACCTACCGCAAAAAAGAACGGATGTTTTTCTAACCAATGAAACATATTAAATCCTTTCTATTAAGCGCCCATAGGCGAAGCATTTTGTAGCTCAGACTCTTCAACAGGACGAGCAGACATAGTTTTATAAATGTTATAAGCAAACATCAAGAAACCAACTAAGTATAATAAACCACCAACACCGCGAATAGCATAGTATGGATGTAAAACTGTAACCGTATCGATAAATGAGTAAGCTAAGTTACCGAATTCATCGTGAGCACGCCACATCATACCTTGAGTAATTCCGGCAATCCACATAGAAGTGAAGTATAAAACAACACCTAATGTTTGAATCCAAAACTGAGATACCATTAATGATTTAGAGTAAATCTCTCTTTTGAACACACGAGGTGCCATGTGGTAAAGTGCTGCCATAATCATAAATCCAACCCAACCAAGAGTTCCATCATGAACATGTCCAACAATCCAGTCAGTAAAGTGAGCAATCGCATTAACAGATTTAATAGCTTGAATTGGACCTTCTAATGTTGAGAACATATAAAATGTAGAACCAAGAACCATAAATTTAATCAATGGAGATGCTGCAACTTGCTGCCACTCACCCTTCATTGTAAGAAGCATATTGATTGCAGAACCCCATGATGGAAGAATAAGGATTACAGAGAAGATAGAACCCATCGTTTGCATCCAATCTGGAACAGTTGAATATAACAAGTGGTGTCCACCGGCCCATAAATAAACGAACATTAAGCCCCAGAAAGAGAGTAATGATAATTTATATGAGTAAATTGCTTGACCTGATTCCTTCGGTAAGAAGTAATAAATCATCGCAACAATAGGCACTGTAAAACCAAATGCAACTGCATTATGACCATACCACCACTCAACAAGAGCATCATTTGTACCGGCATACATAGAAACTGAATGCCACCAATTACCAATTCCAGATTCGCCGGCAGCATTAGTTGCTAACATTGTAGGAATTTCCATATTGTTGAATAGATAGAGCATAGCTATACCTAAGAAAGTAGCTATATAGTACCAAATAGAGATGTATAATGACTTCTCTCGGCGAATACCGATAAGACCAAATATACTTACACCAAATAGAACCCAAACAACAACAACAGCAATATCTATTGGCCATTCAAATTCAGCATACTCTTTTGAAGTAGTAATACCTAAAAATAGTGATGCAACGACAGCTACAACAACTACCATGTATAAAACAAAGTGCAACTTGCCAATAAACATCAAGAAGCCTGACTCTGCCATTGACACTTTTAATACACGCTGACCAACATAATACCAAGTAGCCCAAATACCACTTAAAGTAAACCCGAAAATAACTGCATCAGTATGCAGTGGACGAAGACGACTGTAGTTAGTAAATTCAGCTAGCCCTTGACCCAAGATTGTATTAACCCCTGGAAAAGCAAGCTCAAATGCTAATATTACACCGATGAGCATACCAACAATTCCCAACGCGATTGTTGTAAACATGAACATCTTAGCAACTGTGTAGTCGTACTCTAATGGACGATTCTCCATATATAGCCTCCTTAAAGATTCAAAGCAATTTGCCTAATTAATCGAATATAAATTAATTAAACTAATTAACCTTGTATAGTATCAATACAATTGTTTAAGTAATCTTAATTTGTATCAAATTCGCAATAAATCTTGATATATATTATTTTCTTGTTTACTTTTGGAGTTTTATAAAAATTTTTAAGTGAGAAATATTTATTTTTTAGATCAAGGTAGAAGATTACCTTAATCTATTAAAGTGAGTTTATTATCTTTTAACTAAAGAGAGAAATTCGTTAAAAATATATCTGCTCTCTTTCGGACCGGGACTAGATTCTGGATGGTGCTGTACAGAAAATATTGGTGCATTGTTGTACTTTAAACCCTCTATCGTATTGTCAAAAAGATTTGTATGTGTAACTTCTGCTATTTCTACTATATTTTCAGGCACATTATAATTATGGTTTTGCGCGGTAATCTCTACTAAACCGGTTTTTTCATTTTTTACCGGATGATTTCCGCCATGATGTCCAAACTTAAGTTTATGTGTATCTGCGCCTAATGCGCGCCCGATCAATTGATGACCAAGACAGATTCCAAAAATTGACACGCCGCTTTCGATT
>JAUSKV010000288.1 GCA_030646745.1 Sulfurimonas sp.
ATCTACACCCTGTCTCTTAAAGATTATCTCTTAAATAAAAAACTCTATTATAAAATCAGGTTTCTTGATACAAACGGCAACGAAAAAATTGCACTTAATTATGATAAAAAAGAGAATAAAATTATTGAAATAAAAGAAAAGGATCTTCAAAATCAATCAAATAAAGATTATTTTATAGAGGCTATGAAATTAAAAGAAGATGAGATATATCTCTCAGAATTAAATCTAAATACAGAATTTGGAAAAGTCGTGGAGCCACATGCCCCTATTTTGAGATACTCGACTCCTTTTATAGATGAAAATGGTGAAATAAAAGGGGTTCTTGTAATGAGCCTCAATGCCGAATATATTTTAAATGCAGTTGCATCCGCAAAAGCTATGGATGAGACTAGAGAGTTTAAAAAATATTATCTTTTAAACGAGCAGGGAGATTATCTCTATATAGGTGATGAAACTAAAAGATGGGGTTCTCAATTGGGAACTAATTACAACTTTAAAAATGATTATAAAGATGTAATGGACGAGTTTGCGAATAAAGACGAAGCACTCTTTGTAAAAAACAATAAAATATTCTCTATGAATAAAATTTATCCGGATAAAAAAAATAATAAAGCTAGATTTTTCTATCTTGTAACAGCTCTTGATGAAAATGTAGCATTCTCCTCGTTGGATACGTTTGTTATAATATTTTTTATAATCTTAGGAAGCACACTTCTTTTAGGTCTGTTTTTTGTCAATAGTTACATCTCAAAACTTATGAATCCTCTAAGTAGAATAACCTCGCAGTTAAAAGCCCTCTCAAACGGAGAGATACAAAAAGAAGCTATTGATTACAGAGCGAATGATGAAATTGGTGCAATTGTAAAAGCGACAACTATACTTATAAATGCCATAGAGACTACAATAAATCAGGCGAATGCAGTTGCAAACGGTGATTTTACTAAGAATATAGTGCTTCTTGGCAAAAACGATAAGCTTGGATCGGCACTTATTGAAATGACAAAAAGGCTCAAAGAGATTTCAGCTCTTGCAACGAATCTCTCTAGGGGTAACTATGATGTTCCTATAGTTGCAAAGGGAAGCAGTGATGAGTTAGGTTTGGCACTCATTGAAATGGTTAAATATTTAGAGCAGATAACAACAATTTCCGAATCCATAGCCCATGGTAATTTGGATGTAAGATACAAATCAAAAGGGTCTGATGACAGACTAGGTATCTCAGTTTTGGAAATGATAGAGTATCTGAAAAGCATCTTAAAACAGGCAAATGCCATAACTAAAGAGGATTTTACGCATTCTATTGAGGTGAAATCAAAGAGTGATGAGTTAGGACTGGCAATTGTAACCATGACCGATATTTTGAGAGTAAATAGCATGAAAAACAGAGACGATATCTATTTTAATGAGGGAGTGAGTGAGTTTAATGATGCTATAACAGACATAGCTGACATGGCAGAGCTGTCAAAAGAGGCTATTACGACTATAAGCCGTTATGTGGGTGCTGTGAGCGGGGCTGTTTATGGTTATGAGCAAAGTAGAGGCAGCTTGGAGCTCGGAACAACTTTTGCCATGAATGAATCCAACATGCAACCCTATAGCTTTAAACTTGGAGAGGGTGTTATCGGTCAAGTTGCTTTAGAAAAAATCCCGATGCATTTAAAAAATATAAAAGAGAGTGATTACAAGATAGAGACGGCTACGACACTCACGAATGCAAAAGAGGTCTATGTTTTTCCTCTTACTTATGAAGAGGCACTTTTTGGTGTGGTAGAAATTATGAGTTTAAGAGAGTTCACAAAAGTGGATAAAGAGTACTTTGCTAAAGTGGCAACTATCTTTGCAACCGCACTCTACACAACAGCGCAAAATTCGCAGATAAAAGTGCTGCTAGAAAAATCACAACAAGCTTACGAAGAGTTACAGGTTCAAAGCGAAGAACTTCAAGAGTCAAATGTTCAGATGGAAGAGCAACAGCAGCAGCTTACGCTTCAGTCAAGAGAGCTGCAAGAAAAAAACAGTACTTTAGCTCTGGCAAAACAAGAGATAGACAAAAGAGCAAAAGATTTGGAAAAAGCTTCTAAATATAAAAGCGAATTTTTGGCAAATATGTCGCATGAGCTTCGAACTCCGCTTAATTCAATTATTCTTCTTTCAAAACTTTTGAGCATGAATTCGGATGCAAAACTTGACGACGAGAGCGTGAAAAAAGTTTCTGTAATCAATAGAGCAGGTAACGATTTGCTTCTTCTGATAAATGATATTTTAGATTTAACCAAAATAGAATCCGGAAAAATGGAGCTTGTTATCTCAGAACTCCACTCCGGGGATATATTAGAAGACATGCGTGGACTTTTTGGCGCTTTGGCTGAAGAAAAAAGGGTTAAGTTTATCATAAACGACAACTTGAAGGATACATTTAAAACCGATAGCGTGAAGCTCTCACAAGTGCTTAAAAATCTTTTATCCAATGCATTTAAATTTACAAAAGAGGGTTCGGTTATCTTAGATGTTAGCCTAAGAGATGAAAACATTATGATTAGCGTCAAAGATACAGGCATTGGCATACAAAGTGATAAGATAAATACAATTTTTGATGCATTTAAACAGGTGGATGGCTCTATCAGCAGAGAGTTTGGCGGAACAGGACTTGGTCTCTCAATTAGTAAAACAATAGTAGAGCTTTTACATGGACATATTTTCGTTGAGAGTGAATTTGGCAAAGGTACAACGTTTACTGTAATACTACCTATGACAAATGAATTTGGCACTCCGAAAGTTAAAATTCCACACTCAATAAAAGAGGAGACACATGGGAGTAACCATGAACTCATCTCTTTTGTGTCGGAGGATAGTTGTTTGTTTAGTGGAGATGAGTTGTCACATAAAAATATTTTAATAGTGGATGATGACAGTAGAAATATATTTACTCTTACCTCTGTTTTAGAAAATTTGAATGCGGAGGTTTATAGTGCTTTTAACGGAAAAGAGGCTATGGAAATTCTTGAAAAAGAGGGGAAAATAGATATTGTTTTAATGGATATTATGATGCCTGTCATGGATGGTTTAAATGCTATAAGAAGTATCAGATCAAATGAGAAATATAAAAATATCCCTATCATCGCTATTACCGCAAAAACTATGCCGCAAGATAAACAAGATTGTCTCGATGCGGGTGCGAGTGATTACCTGCCAAAACCCTTAGAACATGGTGCCCTTATTTCCATGGTCAAGGCATGGATAAAGTAGATGCTTAAATATTTTGAAGACTCCAAGGTATGCAGAGTAATGCTTCATCCTCCTTTGGTCGCAGAGGACATCCACGGGCTTCAAAAATTATTTTATAAAGAGTATTCAAAATGGATAGTAGAGTTTGGTCGTATCTATAATATCAGCGGAGTGTTGGTAAATTTACTTTATAAAGAGATATTTAAAAACAATAAAAATATTTCAATTATTACCCATAAAAATAAGCTGAGTAGATACCTAGACAAACTTGGATTTAAAACAACCTTTATCTCACTTTTAAAAGATTCTGTTGTGAAAACGAGTTTGATAGAGGTGGTTTTAATAGGCGGAAGTGCAGACTCTTCACCAAAAATTGTGCATATCGTTTCAAATATTGACATTACAAACTTAAGTGTTGTTGTTGTTCAGCATGTACAGATAGACAGAGTGGGCCTATTTGATGAAATACTGCAAAAATATACCACTCATAAAGTCTGTTATGCAAAAGAGGGTGAAAAAATTCAAAAAGGTGTTATCTATTTAGCTCCTAACAACAAACATCTCAAAATAAAAGAGGGTCTCTTTTTTCTGAGCGATGAGGAGAAATATAATTATGCCAAGCCATCCATATCTCTGAGTTACGAGTCGTTTTCTGCATACTATAAAGAGTCTCTTTTGGTGATACAAGAGTGCGGATATGCAAGTGACGGGGTGGATAAATTAGAGTTTTTAAAGAGAAACAAATCAACACTCATCGTGCAAGACCAATGTGAGTGCGAAGCGAAAAGCATGGTTTTAAATGCGGTTGCCCTAAATATTCAAGATTACATATTGAATCAAGAAGATATTGTACTCTTTATAAATTTTGTAAATAAAAAAAAGACAAAAGAGGAGTGGATAGAGTATTTGTTAGAAATGATTTTAGAACGCTACGGCTATGATTTCAGGCTCTATCAGAGGGATATGATTCAAAGGCGTGTTGAGCTTTTTAGGATTAAGCATCAGATAAAAAATATTAAAGATGCGGTGGCTCTTATAGTTTTTAACAAAACCGCATTTAAAGTTTTCTTTTTAGAAGTCTCCATAAATGTAACTGAATTTTTTAGAAAGCCAAGCTCTTTTCGTCATATAATAAAACTTTTTAAAAAGCACTATAAAAAAGCTCATAACATAAAAGTATGGAGTGCGGGGTGTAGCAGCGGAGAAGAGGTTTACTCTCTGGCTATTTTGCTGCAAAGTTTAGGAATGCTTCAAAAAACCATTCTATACGCAACTGATTTTAACAGTGTAGTTTTAGAAGAAGCCAAGAACGGAATCTACTCCAATGACTCTTACGCGCTTGCTCTTAGTAACTTTGAGCAGATTGGTTTAGATGACAGATTAGAAAAATACATTACAAAAAGTGAAAATTATATAACCATTGATGAAAAAATTAGAGAAAAGACGCTATTTTTTCAGCATAATTTGGCGACAGACAGCTCTTTTAATGAATTTGATATTATAATATGCAGCAATGTGATTATATATTTCGACGACAATTTGCAAAAAAGAGTCTTTAACCTATTTTATGAGTCGCTAAAGTTTGGCGGGTATTTAATTTTAGGTCAGAGTGAAACTGTTCACTTCGCATTTAAAGATAAATTTAAGAAGTGTGGTGATGAAAGTAAAATTTATAAGAAAGTGGCTTGATGAAAAATATATTATGTATAGATGACTTGGCAACAAACCTATTTGTTTTAGAGAGTGTTCTTAAAGAGACAGAAGATGCGTTGTATGATGTTTTTGTTGCTAAATCCGCACATGCCGGTTTAGATATTTTATTGAAAGAAAAAATTGATTTAATTCTTCTTGATGTGATGATGCCGGATGTTGACGGCTTCCTTTGTGCCAAAATGATAAAATCAAATAAAAAAACAAAAGATATACCTATTATATTTATAACTGCAAATAAAGATGACGCAACGATTGAGAAGTGCTACGAAGTGGGTGGTTCAGATTATGTAAATAAGCCATTCAACAGTATAGAACTTTTAAATCGTGTCTCTTTTCATTTAAAACTTGCGGATAAGAAGAGGTTAATAACAAAAGAAAAAGAGTTTACTCAAAGCGTATTAGATTTGCAGGATAACTTTATAATTGTAACCGATGCAAATCAAGTTTTACATGCAAACAAAGCGCTTCTGAACTTTTTTTCTTTTAACACTTTATACGATTTTCAAAAAAACATGGGCTGTATCGCCAACCTGTTTATAAAAGAAGAGCCTTATTTTCATCTAAACTTAGTTGAAAATTCTCTTGCTTGGATTGATGAGGTTGTAGAAAGACTTAAGGAGAGAGATGTTCTTGTTAAAATTGTTAGAGATTTTCAGGAGTATATTTTCACTCTCAAAATTGCAATTTTTCATGACTACTATATAGTAACCATGACGGATGTTACTACTATCTCTGTTCGTTCACTCGAGTATGAACATGATGCCAATTTTGACAGCCTCACACAAATTTATAACAGGAATATGTTCAATCGTTTAATTGAGAAGAAAATTTACGAAGCAAGGCTGCAAAAGAGCTCTTTCGTATTTGTTATATTAGATATTGATTTTTTCAAAAAGGTAAATGATACCTATGGACATCTAGCCGGAGATAGTGTACTCAAAGAGATTACAGCCCTTACAAAAGAGCATATAAGAGTCAATGATATTTTTGCAAGATGGGGCGGAGAAGAGTTTGTTGTAGTCCTTGATGCGGATATAAAAAAAGGTTTTGAAATAGCTGAGAGTTTAAGAAAAAATATTGAGTGTAAAGAGTTTGCCATTGTTAAAAACATCACATGCAGTTTTGGCATTACAGAGTTTAGAGAAAAAGATAGTTTAGAAAGGATGATTAAAAGAGCAGATGAATCTCTCTATGAGGCTAAATCGAGTGGAAGAAACAGAGTATGTCAAAGCAAGTAGCACACACTTACAATATACTATCCGTAGATGATAATCAAAATAATCTGTTTACGCTGGGTGTCCTGCTTCATACTCAGAAGAACATAAAAAATAGAGGAGTTTTAACTGCCAAAGAGGCTTTAAATGTACTTCTGACTGAAAAAATAGATTTGATTCTTTTGGATGTTCAAATGCCTGAGATAAATGGTTTTGAGTTAGCCAAAATGATAAAATCAAATAAAAAGACAAAAGATATACCAATCATTTTTGTAACGGCTGTGTTTAAAAGTGAAGAGTTTATCAAAGAGGGTTTTGAAATTGGTGCGGTCGATTATATAACAAAACCCATAGATGATAACCAGCTTATAAATAAAATCACACTCTATCTTAAAGTTTTTGATCAACAAAACAGATTGGTTCAGAGTGAAAAGAGATTTTATGATATAGCTCAAAGCGTAGGGGACGGAATTTACACACTCGATACAGAGAATAAAACTACATTTATTAATAATGAGGCGCTTAAAATACTCGATTTTGAACATGAAGAGCTGATTGGCAAAAATATTCATGATTATATTCACTATAAAGATATTAAGAATAAACCAATAGCATCTAAACAGTGTCACATACATCAAACAATACTTAATGGCGACAAATATATAAATGAAAATGAATATCTAGTCAAAAAAGATGGTACGTTTTTGCAAGTATCTTTGGTTGCAACGCCGTTTCTTGTAGATTACAAAACAGTCGGCACAGTGGTGGTATTTAGAGACAAAATGCATCAGAAAACAATAACTTCCCTAGAAGAGGAAAAGTCCAAACATCAAGAGCAGATAATACACTCTATGATTAACATGATAGAGTCTCGTGACTCTTACACGGCTGGTCATACAAAAAGGGTCGCTCACTATTGTATTTTAATTGCCAAGGAGATGGGTTATAGCGATACAGATATAGAAATCCTAAGAAATGCAGCTTGGTTGCATGATATAGGCAAAATCTCAACACCCGACAATGTTTTATTAAAACCAAACAGACTAAATGAAACAGAGTATGAACTGATACAAGAGCATCTAAGGGCTGGTTATGAGATGCTTTCAGAAATAGATCAATACAAAGCAATGGCTGATATCATGCGGGAGCATCATGAAAAGTATAATGGCAGCGGTTATCCAAGAGGGTTAAAAGCGAACGAGATAAAACCGCTCAGTAGAATTATGATGGTCGCCGATGCTTTTGATGCAATGACTACAAACAGAGTGTATAAGCCAAGAAAATCAATATCTGTCGCTCTAAAAGAGTTGAAAGAGTTGAGTGCTGTACATTTTCATCCTGAGGTAGTAGATGCAGCAGTTATTGCCCTAAAAAAGATAAAGATAGACAATGAAATTTCTCAACTGCCAAGGACGACCAGAGAAGAGCAAAGATTTTCTTATTTCTACAGAGACAGACTTACCAATCTCTTTGTGTTAGAGTATCTCTCTCTTATTCTTAGATATCATATAGCCTCAAAATCTGTATATATCTACAAAATACAATTACACAATTTTTCGGAATTTAACAAAAAATTTTCTTGGGCAAAAGGGGATGATTTTTTAGTTGAATTTTCAAAATTTATAGACAGTTTGTACAGCAACACTATTGCGTTTAGAGTGGAGGGTGACGATTTTATGATTCTAAGTGAAAATGCTCTTGATAACATAAATGAGGATATTCAAAAGAGTGAACTTCTAAAAAATTCAATCATAACTTGCACTCTAGAAACGGAGTATATTGAGGATATCACTACTCAGTTCGAAAATTAACGGGTAGCTAAATTATAAAAAACATTGTACCTTATTAATATCTTCTCGGTAGGTCTCGGATATTTGCTGTACGAGTACTCTATAGTCTCTTTTGTTGTGTCGTCAAGCTCGTAGTAGCCGCTCTTTTTCAAGAATTTAAAGTCGGTCATGTCTCCGTTTGGATGAAGATAAAACTCTATTACATTCGTGCTGTTTACATTTAAATTTCTTGATAAGTTTACACCGGCAACACGGGTAAGAGTTTCTTGCGTGATTCGTCTCATAATCTCTTGATTGTCTATAATATAGCTCTGCTGTCCAGGAGTTAGCTTTCCAAACTCATCTCCATAGAGCTCTTTTATATTTTGTGTCAAGCTGCTTCCGCTAGCTGTTTTTTTTATCTCTTTTTTCGCCTCTTCCGCTGATTTATCCTCTTTCATCCATGCAAGCGGATCTTCTTTTATTGGTTCTTTCTTCTCTTCTTTGAAAGGGATATAAGGCATTTGCGGTGGCAGAGGTTCAATTTTTGGCTGTGGTTTTGTTTCTACTTTTGGAACTTCAGGCTTAGGATTTAATTTCGGTTCTGTTGGCTGTTTTTTTGGCACATATTTCACAGGCTCTTCATGTACAATCTCTTTGAGTTGAGACCCTTTTGGCATCGGCGGAGCAATGGACGCGGCAACCGGCATAGGTTGTTCTACCGGTATTTCAGGTTTCTTCTCTTTTTTAGGCATCTCTTTGAGGGAGATTTTTATCTTCTCCTCTTTTTGTTCTTCCGGTTTTTTTAGCTCAGGCATAAAAGTCAATAGAATCCAAAATAGTAGAAAAAGTACAAAATGTAATAAGAGAGCAACAAAGAAAGCAAAAGAGGATCTGTACACTGTTTTTCCGTTTTATCTAAAATTTTTCTCGAATTATAGCAAATGAATATTAATGCAACTTTGCTATAATAACGCAAAAATCACAAGGTCATAAAATGAGCAGAGACGCATCAATAAAAGCTTTTGAAGAAGCACAAAGTTTAATTCCGGGCGGGGTAAACTCTCCGGTGAGAGCATTTAAAAGTGTTGGAGGAACTCCTCTTTTTATTACTGAGGGCGAGGGTGCTTATTTGCGTGACATTGATGGCAACAAGTATATTGATTTTGTTCAAAGTTGGGGACCGCTTCTTTTTGGTCATAGAGATGAAACGATAGAGCGTGCAGTTATAGAAGCTGTAAAACATGGCTTAAGTTTTGGCGCTCCGACATTGGCGGAAACAGAACTGGCAAAACTTGTTATCTCATTTTTTGACTCTATGGATAAAGTGAGATTTGTGAGCAGCGGAACGGAGGCTGTTATGAGTGCAATTAGACTTGCACGCGGATTTACGGGTCGTGACGATATTGTGAAGTTTACGGGTTGTTACCATGGGCATAGCGATTCTCTTTTGGTTCAAGCAGGAAGCGGCGCTGCAACTTTTGGAAACCCGAGCAGCCCTGGAGTTCCGGCAGATTTTACAAAACATACTCTTTTGGCTGAATATAACAATATCGAAAGTGTAAAAAAATGTTTTGAAGACAGCAAAGAGATAGCTTGTGTAATTATAGAGCCAATTGCAGGAAATATGGGGCTTGTTCCTGCAGATAAAGAGTTCTTGCATGCACTAAGAGAGCTTTGTGATGCGAATGGAACTCTGCTTATTTTTGACGAAGTTATGAGCGGTTTTCGTGCAAGTGTAAATGGTGCAGAGTCTATTACGGGTGTGAAACCGGACATTATTACCCTCGGAAAAGTAATAGGCGGCGGCATGCCTGTAGGTGCTTTTGGAGCGCGCGCAGAAATCATGTCAAAACTCTCTCCCGAGGGTCCGGTCTATCAGGCAGGAACGCTCAGCGGAAATCCTGTTGCCATGGCAGCAGGATTCGCAGCGCTTACAAAATTAAAGCAAAATGCGAGAGTTATCTCTGTTTTGGAAGAGCGTGCAAAAAGATTGGTTGAGGGGATGCAAGAAGCGGCATCGGCATGTGGAATCACAATGCAGATAGATGTAAGAGGAAGCATGTTTGGTTTTTTCTTTAATGAAAAGCCTGTTAAAAACTTTGCCGACGCATGCAACTCGAATGCTGAACTTTTTGCTAAGTTTCACTCCGGCATGTTGAATGAGGGCTTTTATTTCGCATGTTCACTTTATGAAACAGGTTTTATCTCGACTGCAATTACGGATGAGATGATAGAAGAGACAATCAAGGCGAGTGCAAAAGTATTTAAGGAAATCAGTAATGTCTGAAGATAAACAAGAAGAGCATGTTCCAAGAATAAAACCAATAATAGAGGCTGCAGACAGTCTTTCTTTGGGTATCTCCATGGTTGTTGCAGTTCTTATGGGCGTAGGAATCGGTTATCTGCTTCGCAGATGGACCGACATCGGTTGGCTATTTTGGATTGGTGTCGGAGTGGGGATTGCTGCTGCAATTTTAAATGTTTATAAAGCCTACTCAAAGCAGTACAAAGAGTATGAAGAGCTGGCAAAAGAGCCACGTTATGCAATCAAAAAACAGCTTGACAACAAAGAAGATGACGAGGATTATGGTGAAAAAAGCTATTAAGCTTATAGCGCTGAGTGAGTTTTTTGTTCTACTCTCCTATTTTATCTCTTTTGGTTTTTATATGAACCTGCAAATTGCTTATTTGAGTAGCCTTTTTATTATTTTGGGTGCATCCTTCGCTTATAAAAAAATGATAAACACACAAGTTGAAGCGGATATTATAAAAGAAGAGAGAGATTTTTTAGATGAGCTAGAAGACCCGCATGGGCTTTATGACGATGAATCGATAAATGAAGCACCGCCAGAGGAACTTGACCTTAAAACTATAGTTCAAGAAGAGAAAAAAAAGATAAAAATAGTGAATTTTAAAGATATGAAAAATGGCTCAAAGGCAGGTTTTTCACTCTTTAGACTCATCCCTTATCTCTTTTTAGTTTTAGGATTTATTGCACTCAAAAACAATGAGCTTTTAAATATATCTGTCTATCTGCCATCGTTGTTAGTTGGAATTGTTGTAGGATATTTGAGTTCTAAAGAGATTTTTGCTTAAGAACTGACCTTTCGCACTTTTCTTAAAAGGGCGAAAAAAGTCAGTTTTTCTCCCGTATCCGGAAGATATGGGTAGCTTTAGGGGGTTGAGCGCGTAACATAAGAAGAAGTCTCTTAAGCTGTAATCATCGGTATATTGATGGTTATTTTGTTCTGTATATCTATATAAAAGTTACTGTTTGAGACTAAAGTTTGCAACTCAGTGGCTCTTTTTTCATCTAAAACAGCACCACCCACTTCAACAGAAAATATACTGTACTTCTTATCTTCAAACTTTATATGTTCGCCGACTCTGTAGTATATTTTCGTGTTGATTTCGCTGCTCTCTTTAAAACATGCATATATTTTACTTAATATTTTTATGAAACTATTTGAATTTATTACTATTTCCGGAATAGTCGGGTCAAACTCTTTGCCAAATTTAATTTTTGAGCCTATGGAGTTTGTAGATATACATAAATCAACAAGTGTGTATATATTTGTAAGCTCGCCTGCAGGTTTTGGATTTTTAAGCTTAAATGCCGGTGCTTGATAGAGTTTGATACCTATCTGTTCATCATCTTCATATCCAACCGTGATGCCAAAAAATTTATATCTTCCAAATTCAAGCTCTAAAAATGTAGTTTTAAAACCAAAGGATACGCTTGAATAAGTTGTGGCAAGTTCAAATAGTTCAGAGTTTGCAACACTTCCTAGTAAGAATTGAGCCTCTGTATTGAGTGAGATAATCTTTGCATTTGAGCTAAAGAGTATAAATGGATTATAATCATACTCTAGCCACTGTTGTTCAAAAGTCATACGGATTTGCTTCTTATTCTTCTATATAATTTTTAAGTTTTCGTCCAACTTTAGGGTGTTTAAGCTTTTTAATAGCGCTTGATTCGATTTGACGAACTCTCTCCCTTGTTACATTTAACTCTTTACCGATTTCTTCGAGCGTTCTGTCAGACTCATCATCCATAATTCCAAAACGAAGTTTGATAACGGCTCTTTCTCTTTCGTTTAATTGCTCTAGTACATGTTCAATCTGTACTCTTAAATCATCTTTGAGTACCGCATCGGATGGTGAAAGAGATGATTTATCTTCGATAAAGTCACCAAATCTTCCATCCTCTTCACTCCCGATTGGTGCTTCAAGAGAGATTGGCTCTTTTGTAATTTTGATAACATTTTTAACTTTTTCAACAGATAAGCCAA
>JAUSKV010000292.1 GCA_030646745.1 Sulfurimonas sp.
TTCTAATCTACACCCATATGACTACTTCCTTTTTAACTATAAATAATATAAACAATAAACTTACCTTGAATTTTTCAGGGGAGTTTACTGTTTATTTAGTCACAAAATATCAAAAGCAAATAGAGAGTATCGATCTCTCAAAAATAGAGAGTGTATTCATAGACTTTAGTGCGCTAGAATTTTTAGACACCGCTGCAGCAATATTTATCCATACACTACAAAAAAAATTTCAATCAAGAAACATACAAAATTCCCTAATATGTCATAAACAGGAGATATTAGAGAGTCTTGAATTGGTCAAAAAAGAGAAGCAAGCAGCAGGAAAGATTCCACATGCTCCCAAGCAGAGCTATTTGGAAATTATCGGAAAAGTTACCCATAAAAATTTTATGGGTCTTTTGTCCTTTTTATCTTTTTTAGGAGAGATGTTTCATACGCATGCACAAAGCCTAAAATCAATTAAAGATATTAGATTTAAAGAGATAGCTTTTGAGATGAATGAGAGTGCTATTAAAGCCTTGGGAATTGTTGCCTTAACAAGTTTTCTGATTGGTTTGGTTGTGGCGTATCAGTCAGCATATCAGTTAAAACTTTATGGTGCAAATATATTTATTGTTGACATGCTTGGCATCTCTATTCTTAGAGAGTTGGCACCCTTAATTACTGCTATTGTTGTAGCCGGAAGAAGCGGCTCGGCTTTTACAGCACAAATCGGTGCCATGAAGATAACCCAAGAGTTAGATGCGATGCGTACTATGGGGTTTGACCCGTACGCCTTTTTGGTGTTACCCCGTATTTTGGCTCTCATGATTGCTATGCCGATACTTATCTTTGTCTCGGATATTATGGGAGTTTTAGGCGGAATGCTTGTAGCAAATTTAGATTTACAGATTACTCCGGAACTTTTTTTAGATAGATTTCAAGATGTTGTGGCGGCGAAACACTTTTTTATTGGCATAGCAAAAGGTCCATTTTTTGCATTTTTGATAGCTACCATCGGAATTTATAGAGGTTTAATGGTAAAGGATGACACGCAAAGTATAGGTTTTAATACAACCAAAAGTGTAGTTGAGTCTATATTCGCAGTAATTGTTTGCGATGCGATTTTTTCAATAGCCTTTACAAATTTGAAAATCTAATGAAAGCTATAATAAAAGTACGAGATGTTAAGACAATTTTTGAAAAAAGAGTTGTGCATGACGGGTTAAATCTCACCATAAATCAGGGTGAGATTTACGGTTTGCTCGGTCCTAGCGGGTGCGGAAAAACTACACTCTTACGAGAGATGGTGATGCTTCAAAAGTTCGGTGGCGGTTCAATAGAGATACTGGGGTATAACCTAGAAAATATCAAGCAAGATGATGCACAAAAGCTAAGACGCCAGTGGGGAGTGTTATTTCAGGCCGGAGCACTCTTCTCGTCTTTGAGTGTTGCAGAGAATATTGCTCTTCCGCTTCAGGAGTACACGGATTTATCACCAAAAATGATAGATGAAATTGTAGAGTTTAAGATCAATCTGGTCGGTCTCAAATGCAGAGATGCTCTTTTGTATCCGTCACAGATAAGCGGTGGAATGAAGAAAAAAGCCGCTCTTGCCCGTTCACTTAGCATGGATCCTAAACTTCTTTTTTTGGATGAACCTACTAGCGGACTTGACCCGATTTCTGCAAGAGATTTTGATGCTCTGATTTTAAAGCTTCGCTCGCTTTTGGGTCTCACTATCGTTATGGTTTCACATGATTTAAAATCAATTTACGATACACTGGACAAAGTTGCAATTATTGACAATAAGAAGATAGCATACGAGGGAACGCTGAGTGAAGTAACTTCGGTACAAAACGAATTTATACAAACTTTTTTTAGATGAGCAGAGCAGAGATGGTACAATTTGCTTTGTTGAAATTATGGAGATAAAATTATATGAATAATAAAGTGAACTACTCTTTAGTCGGCTCTTTAGTCCTTTTTGGTGTTGCACTTATGCTTGCATTTGTCTATTGGCTTTTAAAGCCATCTTCAGAGCAGGAGACAAAAACATACGCTATCTACTTCAATGAATCTATTTTGGGTTTAAACATAGATGCACCGGTAAAATATAGAGGAATTGCGGTCGGTAAAGTTTCAAAGTTGCAGATAAATGCTAAGAACTCGGAGCAGGTAGAGGTTCTTGTAACCATCCTAAAAAATACTCCTATAAAAGAAGATACGATAGCAAAACTTACCGCACAGGGAATTACAGGTCTAAGTTATATAAATTTGGACATGGGTTCAAACAATGCTCCCGAATTGAAGGCAAAAGACGGAGAAAAGTATCCGGCAATCAAGAGTGCTCCCTCCTTTTTTGAAAACATTGAGTCTTCCCTTGGTTCTGTATCTACAAAACTCTCAGCAACCCTTGCTCAAACCGAGAAGCTCTTAAATGAAGAGAACCAAAAACAGATAACGCTTGTGCTCCAGAGAACCGCAGGATTTATGGATAAAATGGAAAAGCTTTTGGATGAGGAGAGTGTTAATCATCTTCATTCAAGCGTAAAAAATATAGATAAAGTCAGTAAAGAACTTACTAAAATTACACCGAATGTTGACAAGTTTATCGATAAAAGCGGCAAATGGGAAGAGAGCACATCTTCTTCTCTTGCTTCTATCATGGAGAGTTATAAAGGTATTAAAAGTGCGATGGACGAGGTAAAAAGGGCAGTTTCAAGCGGCGAATTTAATCTTAAAGAAATATCCAGTGATGTCGTTCCTACCATGAATAACACTCTTTTAGAGATGCAGGGCTTGATGATTAAAATTGAGGATACGCTCCATGCTTACGAGAGAAGCCCTGGAGATATTTTGTTTAAACAAGAAGAGATTAAAAAAGGTCCAGGAGAAAAATAAAATGAAGTTATTTTTTATAGCAGTTACTATTTTGTTGTTTAGCGGATGTTCTACTATGACTCCTCCAAAGAGTGAGTACAGATTGAATTCAAAAATGCCGAGCAAGATTTTGAGCCAAGAAGGGTGTGTCAGCAAATCCCTCAAAGTTGCCGAAGCATTCAGTTCAAGCACTCTTATGGCACTTGACATGAATTATGTGCAGGGTATAAATAAGCAGTTTGCCTATGCGCAAGCACAATGGTCCACTTCACCAAACCATGCTATAACAGATAAGCTGCTCTCTCTTATAAGAGATGCAAATCTTTTTAAGAGTGTTCAGGTTTCAAAGTCTAGAAGCAAAAATGATTTGATAT
>JAUSKV010000124.1 GCA_030646745.1 Sulfurimonas sp.
GATAAAAAAATCAAAGATATGGAATATGAATTATCAATTCTTAAAAAGTATCAAGGTAAAACTGCAAATGATGAGCTAAAAGATAAAGCAAAGCGAAAATATACGAAAAAGAAAACTGATGATTCGAATAAAAAATAGCAAACTAGAAGAACTTGCCAACACTCATTATAAAGCAATTCTAAACTATGTAACAAAAAGTAACGATAAAAAGCTTGCCAAAATCAATTTATCAATAAAAAGCTGTTTTGGTGATGAGTGGAATTTTGAAAAATTGATAAAAGCCAAGCCAAAAGAACTCGAAATATTGGCAAATATATACAAATTTAAGTGCTGTGCATCTGTTATTAATTTTGAAACATACTACGGATATTTGAATAATTACACAGACAAAAAATTTATTACTGATGATAAAAAGCGTTATAGAGCTTACGAACTTATAAAGTCACTTGATATAAACACCTGCCCTTATTGTAATAGAAATACAATTTACAATCTAAAATACTCAAAAAAAAGAACTTCAGAATTAGACCATTTTTATCCAATTAGTAAATATCCTTTTTTTGGATTATCTTTTTATAATCTTATTCCAAGTTGCAAAGTTTGCAATAAAATTAAACTTGATAAAGCCGATAAAGAGTACATCAATCCATATGATGAAAGATTTGATTTCAATAAAAATGCTAAATTTGATTTCAAAATTAGAGGTGTTTATTTTTATCGTTTAGAAAAAGAGATTAAATTAAAATGTAAAATAAATGAAAAAACTTCTATTGAAGAAAAAAAGAGAATAAAAAATAATATTAAAGATTTTAAACTTTACGACCTTTATCAAAATCATAAAGATGTAGTTTTGGAACTTATTCAAAAAGAGTATATATACAACGAAAGCTACCTAGACGAACTAATGCAAAACTACGAGGGAACACTCTTTAAAAACCGTGAAGATTTACTAAGACTTATTACTTGCGGATATGTAAGCGATGAAGATTTGCACAAACGCCCACTTAGCAAACTCATCAAAGATATATCCGAAGAATTAGGACTAAGCAAATGATAAAAATCAACATCAAAAAAACTCTAAAAAATAGGTGTCAAACACAACTTTTATATTTTCAAACAATTATAAAAATTATGCTATACTTTTTTCAATCAATTGAAAAGAGAGACTATGCAAAAACTTTTTGAATTATCCAATTTATATTTTTCTTTACCGACTCCTAAATTTAAAAGATACTTGTTTGAACAGATTGATTTTAAATCAAAACTCATTGGTATTCTCGGTCAGAGGGGTGTCGGTAAAACTACGCTTATCAAACAACTAGCCAATAGTTATGATTTGCCTACTTCTAAAATGCTTTATATTAGTGCCGATAATATCGTCAATACTTTGAGTGAAATAGCCATTAAATTTAGCTCTTTTGGTGGGGAGTTGCTTATCATAGATGAAATCCATAAGGCAGAAAATTTTGCACTTGAACTCAAAACTATCTATGATTTTGTAAATATCAAAGTGATTTTTTCAGGCTCTTCGGCTCTTGAGATAGAAAATTCCAAAGTTGATTTGAGCAGAAGAGCCCTTTTTTATGAGCTTGGAAGTTTGTCTTTTCGAGAGTTTGTAGCTATCAAGTATGAATTGGAGTTAGAAGCTATCTCTTTAGAAAATATTTTGAACAAGCATCAAGATTTAGCACAAGAGATAAAAAAAGAGTTTAAACCACTCGAATATTTTAACAACTATAAGCAGTTTGGAGCGTATCCTTTTTTTACGGAGGGTGAAAAAAGTTACAACCTCAGACTCAATGAAATTATAAATATCATCCTCGATAGCGAAGTTGCAACCATTTACAATGTAGATAGTGACAAAATAAATACCATACGAAAACTTCTGCATCTGCTCTGTGCGTGTGTCCCAATGGAATTAAACATACAAAATCTTGCAAAAGAGAGCGGTATCAGCAGAAACACGCTCTACTCCTATCTCTATTACCTTCAAAAAGCAAATCTCATCGAGATAATCGGTGGAAATTTTAAAAACAAAAAGCTACTCAATAAGCCGGATAAAATATATCTTGAAAACATAAATCTCTATAATATTTTGTGTGACAATCAAAATGCAGGAAGCCTAAGAGAGAGTTTTTTTGTCTCACAACTCAAACAAAAACATAGTGTCAAATACGCTTATCTTGGAGATTTCAAAGTCGATAACAAGTACATTTTTGAAGTGGGTGGAAAAAATAAAAATTTTAATCAAATCAAGGATATACCAGACTCTTTTGTTGTCGCAGATGATATTGAAGTTGGATTTGGAAACAAAATTCCGCTTTGGCTTTTTGGATTTGTCTATTAAAAATTTGTAGGGTTGGCATGTGGAAAATTTCCACATGCCAAGATACTTTAGAACTTAGAAATATATTCCGCAACCGCTTTGATGTCGCTATCGCTCAGCTTAGATGCCTGACCTTTCATAATCCCTTTCATGGCACCGCCGTAACTGTCCGCTTTGTAGCCTTTGAGAGCATCCGAAACTTTTGACGCACTCCAACCTTTAATGATTTGAGATTTGCCTAATGCCGCTTTTTCACCGCTAAGACCATGGCAAGTTGCGCACACTTTGTAAATGCTCTCGCCTGAAGCAGTCGGAGTCGTTGTTGTCGGCATCATAGAGGTCATTGTGTCCGCCATAGAAGTGACAACCTCTTTTGCCGAATCGGCAGCTTTGTTTGTAACCTCTTTTGATTTGTCCGCCACATCATTTACTGCTGTTTTTATTTTGTCTGAAGTGTCATTTTTTACTTCAGGTGCTGGAGCAGTTGTTGCAACTACAGTCGGAGTTTCTGCCTTAACAGCATTTGCTTCTACTGCTTTTTTATCTCCCTCTCCACACCCAATTAAAAAAAGTGCCGCTACTATCGAAATTGCTATTTTCATATCTAATCCTTGTCGTTTAAAGTCAAGAATTATACTCAACAATTCTCATTATCCGACTTATTTGCATCAACTGAGATAAAGTAAGTTAAGCTATAATTGCGCGACTAAGAAGAAGGAATAACTCTATGAATTTTGAACCCTATCCGTTTGAAAAACTACACAATTTACTTAAAAACATTACACCAAACAACCACTATGCACCATCCGTTTTAACAATAGGCGAACCACAGTTTGAGACACCCGATTTTATACAAAGAGAGCTCTGTAACAATAGCGACCTACTAAGAAAATATCCGAAAACTTCGGGCGAAGAGAATCTAATCAATGCTCAAATCAATTTCGTAAAAAAAAGATTCAACACAAAACTCAAAAGCGAACAAATCATCCCTACTTTCGGTACGCGTGAAGTACTTTTTAACTTTCCTCAATTTTTACTTTTTGACAAAAAAGAGCCTGTCATGGCATATACAAACCCTTTTTATCAGATTTACGAGGGTGCAGCTATCGCTTCACGGGCAAAGGTAATCCACCTGAACATGGACGAGAGCAATAACTTTAAACCTCTTATAAATGAGGAGGAGTTGAGCGGTTGTGACTTGGTAATTTTAAATTTTCCCAACAATCCAACCTCTTCCGTTTTAAGTTTGGAAGAGCTTGGTACGTGGGTTTATCTTGCTCTCAAACATGATTTTGTTCTCATCAATGATGAGTGCTACAGCGAAATTTATACAGATCAGCCAATTCCCTCACTTCTTGAAGCTTCAACACATGTGGGAAACACAACATTTAAAAATATTTTAGTCATCAACTCTATCTCCAAACGCTCCTCGGCTCCGGGGCTTCGTTCCGGTTTTATTGCGGGAGATGAGACGATTTTGAGAGAGTATATGAAATACCGAACCTACATAGGATGTGCCTCGCCTCTTCCGCTTCAAAGTGCTGCTGCGGTTGCATGGAATGATGAAGAACATGTAGAAATCTCGCGAAAAATTTACAAAAAAAACTTTGAAGCGGCAAAAGAGATTTTAGGAGTTGAGATTCCGCAAGCCACCTTTTACCTCTGGCTCAAAGTTCCCAATCCGCTGGAATTCACAAAAAAACTCTACGAAGAGTACAATGTAAAAGTTCTCCCTGGGGAATATTTGGCAAGAGAGGATAAAAACGGAATCAATCCGGCAAAAGATTTTATCCGCATCGCTCTCGTTGAAGATGTTGAACAAACAAGAAGTGCATTACTAAGAATTAAGGAGTGTTTAGCATGAGCAAACTAGAAAAACTTAAAGCAGAGGTTTTAAAAGCACAACAAAATTCAGATATCGCATCGCTTTATGTGCTGGAACAAAAAGCACATGACACTTTTGATGAAGATACGCTTATGGATTTTTATTCAAATATTCTTGATTTAGCACTGGAGAGATTGACCGATGCACTTGAGTCTCATAGAGTTATGGATATGAATGAAGTGCAGGATTTTGCGACGGTTAGAGCCTTATATGAGTATGCCATAGAGCATTACAGTGCGGGTAAAATAGCCGATGCAAGTGCTTTATTTGAAGTTTTAAGCGGACTTACAAATGATAAGAAGTTCTCATCCGCTCTCAAGCTCCACTGGATAGCCTCGGCAGAGAATATTACTCTCGATGATTTTATCTCAAATATTGCAGACATAGACGCAACTGAGAGTGCCGGTTCATTTTATATAAGCTGTTTCACCAAAGAGGCACAAAAATTGCTAGAAAACTCAAAAACAGTTGCGGAGTAAGACATGAAAATACATTTTATTGGAATCGGCGGCATAGGTATCTCAGGACTTGCACAATTCATGCGTTTTAAAGGGCATGAAGTAAGCGGTTCGGATATCTCCGACTCTGCCATTACAAAAAAACTACGCACGCTTGGAATAACAGTAACAGTTCCCCATGCCGCAGAAGCTATCACAGACCAAGATTTAGTCGTTCACTCCGCCATCATTCGACCTGACAATCCGGAGGTTGTAGCAGCCCGCGCCAAGGGCATAGAAGTTTTAGCACGAAGAGAAGCACTTTTACAGATTCTCAATGATAGAAAAGTGTATGCCGTAGCCGGCGCACATGGAAAAAGTACAACTACTGCCATACTCACCGCCATTATGAGCGGTTCTGCAATCATCGGTGCAGAGTCCAAAGCTTTCGGCTCCAATGTCAGATACGATGACAAAACAGATGTAATGGTTTTTGAAGCAGATGAGAGCGACGGAAGTTTTATAAACTCCAATCCCCACTGCGCCATAGTTATCAACGCCGAACCGGAGCACATGGAGTATTACGACTACAATTATGATAGATTTTATGACTCCTACCGCACTTTTATAAAATCCGCTCCATGCCGTGTTTTAAATGCTGAAGACCCCTTTCTAAAAACTTTAAAAGATGAGGGTGAAATAGAGGCTCACTGGCTCTACCCAAGCAAAGATATTAAAAATTTAGAGTACATTTTAATTGACAATGAACCGCACACAAGATTTAAACTCAAAGATTTAGGAGCATTCGATGTTTGGGGCTTTGGTGCACATATTGCTCTTGATGCCTCTTTAGCGATTTTAGCAGCAAATGAGTCTATGGGTATTGAAGAGATTCGTGCAAACATCTTGACATTCAAGGGTATTAAAAAACGATTTGACATAGTCGGCTCTGAGGAAAACAGCGTAATCATTGACGATTACGGTCACCATCCGACAGAGATAAAAGCAACATTCCAGTCAGTAAAAGAGTACGCACTCCTCAAAGGTTTTGACAAAATTACAGCTATCTGGCAGCCGCACAAATACTCTCGAACTATCGATAATCTTGAAGAGTTTATCAAATGTTTTGAGGGTGTGCAGGAGCTTATCATTTTACCTGTTTGGTCTGCGGGTGAAGCTCCTAGAGAGATTGATTTCAAAGAGAAGTTTAAAGCGTACAACCTTACCATGGCAGACAGTATCACAAGAGCAAATAACAAAATAACTGTTATAAAAAATAAAAAAGATTTACAAATTTTAGACAGAGGACTCATTATCGGTTTTGGTGCGGGAGACCTTACGTATCAAATAAGAGGAACTGCGTAATGGCATATATACTTGGTGCTATAATCGCCGGACTTTTCTTTTTAGCCTTGCACTACTTTACGGAATTTACAAAACTCCAAAAGATGACAGTCACAACCATCCTATTGGCTATCGTTGTTAGTGCTATTTCGTATAACAGTTACAGTAATGCGCAGAGCAAAAAAATGCTAGAAGTTGTAAGAAAATTTGAGCAAAACAAAACCGTAAAATGTAAAAGTGAAGATGTAAACAGCACAAACTACACTCTCAGCATAGGAACTTATACCTTTATAGGAAAACCAAACACCACCTACTCCAACCAAATGATTAGTGCTTCAGAGTGCGAATAGAAACTTCTAACAAATCTAAAATCGAGTTGTTAATTACACAACTTGATTTAGATGAGCATATCAACACATTTAAAAATTTCTTCTCCCGTGAAGCTTCTTTGTTCATCGAAGGCGACCAAGAGCTTCATTTTCGCTACATAAAAGCACTTGATGCCATAGAGTTTAAAGCACCTCCGAAAATTGCAAACTTTGCAAATATCAAAGGGCATTTAAGCAAACGAGGTGTTTTGAACTTTGAGCAGATTTTTGAAATTATCAAGGTTGTGCGATACTTTAGATACTTCAGAAACCGTGAGTTGGGCGGTCTTATCGGCGAGTGGATGGAGAAATTTATCATCGACGATAGATTTGAAGAGATAGAAAAATATTTTAGTGCCGATGGACATTTTAACGAAAATCTGGATGAGACACTTTTTGGTTTGAGCGCAAGAATAAAAGAGCATAAAGCCAACATGAGCGGCTCACTCAAGCGAATGATGTCAAGCCCGAAACTTGCAGGGTATTTAGTCGATTCTCAGGTTCATTTTATCAACGATGAGGAGTGTCTTTTAGTGCGCGGCGGATTTAACCATGTACTCAAAGGTGCGGTTATTTCAAGAAGCAGCGGCGGATTCTTTTATGTCTCTCCCGACATTATCCTAAAAACAAAAGAGCAGATTCGCTACATTCAGCAAGAGAGAGAGACAATCTTCTACTCCTATGCAAAAAGTTTTTCTGCAAAATTAGCCGAACTTCAGCCCTTTATTGCCTTTATTGACAAAGAGTTTGACAAGTTTGACAACTATCAGGCAAGAGTCCTTTTTGCAAAAGCAAAGGGTTTGCAAATCATCAAATCAAAAAATGACTCTAAAATAGTTCTTGATAGTTTCATCCACCCTGCTCTGCACAAAGCGAAACCCATCCATGTAGATTTTTCTAAAAATATACTTATGATTACGGGTGTAAATGCCGGCGGTAAAACGATGCTTTTAAAATCTATCTTGGCATCTGCTTTTATGGCTAAATATATTATCCCGATGCGTTTAAATGAACATAAATCGCATATCGGCTCCTTTAAAAATGTTTTAGCAATCATAGACGACCCGCAAAATGTAAAAAACGACATTTCGACTTTTGCAGGAAGAATGCAAGAGTTTTCTAAAATTTTTGAGTACAAATCGGCTCTTGTAGGCGTAGATGAGATAGAACTCGGAACAGACAGCGACGAGGCGGCGGCACTTTTTAAAGTCATCCTTGAAGAGCTTGTTGCAAAAAACCAAAAGATAGTCGTTACAACCCACCACAAACGGCTCGCCGCTCTTATGGCTGACCGTGACGATGTGGAGCTTATGGCGGCGATTTATGACGAAGAAGCGCGAACGCCTACTTATGAGTTTATGCAGGGAATCATCGGGAAGAGTTACGCTTTTGAGACTGCCAGCAGATACGGCATTTCAAATAAAATCGTTCAAGAAGCCAAAGTGGTTTACGGCGATAACAGCGAAAAGCTCAATATTCTTATTGAGAGAGGCTCACAACTCGAACGCGAACTCAAACAAAAACACAAAGCGGTGGACGAAAAACTGGAATCTTTAAGACAAAAAGAACAGGATTTGAAAGAGCAGAGAGAGCAACTTTTTCTTGAAATGGAGAAACAAAAAGATTCCCTCAAACTCACTTATGACGCGGCAATCAACGAAGCAAAAAATGCGGCAAAAGCCGGAGACAGCGCGGCAATCCACAGAGCCATGGACAGAGCAAAAAAATCAGTTCCTCAGCCAAAAGCAGAAGAACAAAGACGGCATGTAGATTTCAAAGTGGGCGACAAAGTAAAGTACCACAGCAAAAAAGGGGTTATCATCTCTCTTACAAGCAACAATGATGCGATGATAGAGATAGAAGGAATGAAACTTCGCGTCAAAACAAAGCAGTTAAAACATACAGAAATTATAAAATCAAAACATAAAACCGATGTAAAAATAAGTGTAGAAAAAAGAGCCGGACTCAAATGCGATTTACATGGCATGCGAGCCGAAGAAGCCGAAGAAGTTTTAGATAAATTTATCTCCGATGCGCTTATCTCCGGCTGGGATGAAGTTTTGATTTATCATGGAATCGGCACCGGAAAGCTCTCTTATGCGGTTAAAAATTTTCTGGCATCGCACCCAAAAGTAAAAAAGTTTGAAGATGCACCCCAATACATGGGCGGATTTGGCGCGAAAGTCGTGACACTTTAAAAACAATATAAAGAGAAAGTGTTACAACTTAGAGTATTATAATTTTATGCGAGGTTAAAAAATGAAGTTTTTTACTCTATTGTTAATGAGTATTTTTACATTCTCTCTTATGGCAAATGATATTGTCTTTGGCGTTGTTCCGCAACAAAGTCCCTCTATTTTAATTGAAAAATGGACGCCTGTAGTAAATTATTTATCAAAAACGACAGGTTTGAATATAGTGCTCAATATTGAAAAATCTATACCGGAATTTGAGAAAAAT
>JAUSKV010000305.1 GCA_030646745.1 Sulfurimonas sp.
TGTCGCTGAGTTTGCACCTATGGGTGGAGTTTTAATCGCTTACCCCGGGACTATCGCTCCAGCATCAGACAAAAAACAACTACCACCCTCAGGACCACGCGCTTTTGGCATACCAAATGAGCTTATTGTCCGTATGCAGCAGTTGGATTCCAAAGAAGAACCGGTTAGAATTTTTATTATGTGCGATGATGACACACAATTGCCATATATTATTAAAAATCTTGAAGATACTGCAAAGTCATTACAAATTGCATTTGATCCAAATCTGCTATCTCTTGTTCCGTGGGACACAGATACCTTCTGGACAAGAGATTATGGTCCTTGGTGGATTAAGAATGAAAAAACAGGGTATTACGGTATTGCAAAACATGTTTATACTTCCCTTGGTGGAGGCTCTGTAGGTATGGTCGAAGGGGCTGAAAGTGTAGATCCGAATGAAGGTTCTGGTATATTCAGACCAAACGATGATGCTGGAGCAACAAAATTGTCAGATTGGCTGAACGCTCCTATCCGTAAATGGAATGATGCAAGTTGGAATGCTAAAAAGCTTCCTCCAATCAAAACACATAATTGGTATTTTACAGGACTACTTGATGTTGGTGGAAATTATATGGTCACCGGAGATGGTATTATAGCATCGTCATATTTGGTTGCAACACAAAATGAACTTCCTGTAGAATCAGAGGAAGAAACAACAGAACCAGATGCAACTACTATTGAAAATCGAATGGAATATATTATGGAACAATGCAACCGTTTCCTCGGCACCGACAAATACATTGTTCTAACAGATCCAACCGGAACTTATATAGGTCATATAGATTGCTGGGGGAAATTCCTCGCACCTAGAAAAGTGTTAATTGCACAATCCCAAGATAAAAAAACAAATGAGGCTTTTGATGGAATTGCAGATTTCTTTCAAAAAGAAGGTTTTGAAGTTTTTAGGGTAATGTGTCAGGATATGTATGTTCCGATTGCCGACACTCCTTCAACCACAGCCGCTTACACAAATAGCCTCATCCTGAATAACTGTGTATATGTACCTATTGCTGGTGGCGAATACAAAAAATTTGATGATGATGCTATTGCTGTTTACCGTAAAGCTCTACCTAGTTATGAAGTTATAGGCATACTAGGAAAACCTGAATTTCCATGGCTTGGTACTGATGCTATGCATTGCAGAACAAGAGGTGTACCGCGAGAAGTTGTTGACAATTGGTTGAAAAGCCAGACTCAACCGTTAATTTAAAATATTTAATAAAGGAGAATAGATATGAAAAATACTAGCATAATGCAATATAGAGTTGGAGAATGGCTCCCGTCCGATCAGAAAATTTTGAATGATTGGTTGGCTGACTTAATCGATGAAATTGAGGCTGAAAAAAAGCCGTTTCATCCAGTTATAGAAGAGCTTCAGGAACTTATTGAATCAGACCCTGAGATTTATGCACTTGTTACCATGATGTTTGATCAGGTACCAAAAAAATATGAATACAGCGTGTATGGAAAACAAATAAGAGACTATAAACATTTTTTAGAACTCCTCAATGCTATTATGACCCAATCACCTACTTATAACGATACCGGATGTGTCGGTTTTCCAATTAATGCAATATTAGACTGGGCAATGGGTACTGAAGGCGGTTTTGCGGCATTTCTTAATGATAAACTTAATGCACAATTCAAGAAAGTACTGAATCACTGGGGTACTTTTTTGAAATCTAAAAACTCAAACTATGTTCTTTTGGTAGAAAATGCCCCAATTAAGGGTTCGGAACACCGTAGAACTAAACAATACTATTGGCTCGGGGACAAGGCTATGGTAGCGATGATGAATATGATGAAACAGGGAAAATCACCTCTCAAACCAGATGAACATGACAAGGCAAGAGCGGAATTTTTAGAAACATTTGTATGTGATCCCGCTAAACCACATTATGGTTTTGCATGCTGGGATGATTTTTTCACTAGAGAATTTAAGGATGGAAAGCGTCCTATTGCCGGGGAAGGTGATGATTCAATAATTATTAATGCTTGTGAATCCGCTCCCTATAGAATTGCACAAGGTGAGAAGGAAGTGCAACTTCGTACTAAGTTTTGGATTAAGGGACAACCGTATTCTTTAGCGCATATGCTTGACGGTGATGAAAGAACTGAGTTATTTGTGGGTGGTTCCGTTTATCAGGCATTTTTAAGTGCCAAAAGTTTCCATCGATGGAACAGCCCTGTATCCGGAACGATTGTAAAAACAAAAATAATCGACGGGACTTATTACTCTGAGACCCCGACAGAGGGTTATGATGAAGCTGCGCCGAATGATTCACAAGGATATATAAGTGAAGTTGCAACACGGGCACTTATTTTCATAGAAGCCGACAACCCGAAAATAGGGCTGATGTGCTTTATGCCTATTGGTATGGCCGAAGTCTCTTCATGTGACATTCAGGTTTATGAGGGTCAAAAAGTTACAAAAGGTGAGCCATTAGGAACATTTCATTTTGGTGGGTCAACGCATTGTCTCTTTTTTAGAAAAGGGGTTGATATTGAATTTGATTTACCGAAGGATAATCCGCCGAGCTTGAACTCTTACAATCTTTTCGTTAACTCAAAATTAGCTGTTGTTAAATAATAAAACTAAAGAAGTGAGAGGCATCGTAAAAAAATAGGCGATGATTCCTCTCGCCTTTATTGACAAAGGAGAATGTATGTGTACAAGTATAATGGTAGGTAAAAAAGCAACTTGTGATGGAACAATTTTACTCTCTAGAAATGAAGACTATGCCCGAAATAACTGGAACAAATATATGGTTTTCCGCCCATTTCCGGAGTATTATAATAAGCAAGGAAATAATACCTCTGTTTCGAATGGTATCTGGACTTTGGGAAATGGACTGAAAGTCACGGTTCCTAAAAAGATGTATAGATATAATGCAATGCCGGATGCTGCAGGTTCTGAAGAAGCAATATATACAGTAGGAAGACATTTTTTCTTTGAGGAACGTGGTATTAACGAGCATAATGTCGCTATTTCTGCAACAAATTCTCTGACTATAAATCAAAAAGCAAATACTGCTGACCCTTTACTTGTTTCTTGTGGCATTGATGAATCAGTTATTCCAACTCTTCTCCTACCGCAAGTTGAATCGGCAAAAAAGGCAGTAAAACTTCTTGGTAAATATGTAGAACAGTATGGTGTCAGTGAGGTGAATGGTATTTTAATAGGCGATCCAAATGAGTCATGGTACTTTGAGATAGGCTCATGTCATCATTGGATTGCTGTCAAAATACCAGAAGATTCATATCTCGTAGTTGCAAATGGGATGAGAGTGCATTCTGTTAATCTGGATGACAAAGCTGTTTTATCTTCGAAAAAACTCTTTGAATTTGTTTGTAAACATGAACTACTTAAGACACCTGAACGACATAATTTTAATTTTGCGGAAGCTTTTGGCATACCTGGTGATCCTTATAATGTAGATCGCGTATGGCTCGCCCAAAAAATTCTTACTCCTTCATTGGAACAAACACCTCGTAAATATCAATATCCACTTTTTCTTAAGCCTGACAAAAAAATTCATGTTCGGGATGTTATGAATGTATTGCGAGCTACTTACGATGGAACGGTGCTTGAAGGCATAGCGGATCGTCCTATAGGGGTTGACAGAACAGCAGAAAGTCATATTATGGTTATTGATCCAAAAATGCCTCATGAATTGAAAAGTTTGATATGGCAGGTGATCAGCACCCCTATGGGTGCACCATATATTCCTATCTTTAGCGTTATGGATGATGTTCCTCCTTGTTTTAGCCTTGGGGGAAATCAATATAATTTATTGTCGGCATATTGGTCTTTTCGGGGGCTTTATTCACTTTGTGAAGTAAACAAAGATGCGTATAAACCTATTGTTGAAAAATTGTGGAGAGATTATGAAGAGCAATCTCTTTGTGAGACAGTACCATTAAAAGAGATGTTAATAAAGCTGTACACCGACGATTCTACAGTGGCTATAAATTTTGCAAAACGATATAGCACTGGAAACGCTTATCAGAGTGTTGGCATAGCTAATAAGGAACGAAATCTTCTTATGACGAAAATTACTAACAATACAATAAAAAAGTAAGATAGTTTTTTATTATTGAAAACTTAGGCATGTAAAAGTTTGATTTAAAATTGGTTTAATCAAGAAAGGCGCTAATCCAAAGACCTTTGGAGTCGTAACTTTAAAAAAATAATCAGCCTAAAATCATTCGTTTGCAAATTTATAAGTGATACTCAAAAACATCTTATGCTTCCATAATATTCCTTTATTTATAAATCATTTATCTCCAACATAAATTTTTGAAACCCTTAATAAACTATTGTCAAGTTTTATTTTATTCGCACTTTTTAGAACCCATTTTTTACTTTAAATCAATTTATATGTGAAAGTTAAGTTGTTATATTAGTGACATTATATGTGACTTTTAGATGATATAATTTATCCAAACTTAATGTTTCAAAAGGAGGTAGAATGACTAGCCATAAAATACTATTTAAAGTGTTAATATCTACAGTATTATTACTTTTAGCAGGATGTAATGAATCTACTACTATAGGGGATAATCAAACATCAGTAGAAACTAATGTAGCAACATTAGAATCAGGTTTAGCAAGAAATCTAGCTCCCACTAGTAGTAGTGAAGATGAATTGTTAGCTCTGGCAGATAACAATAATAACTTTGCTTTTAAGATGTTCAAAAAACTTTATGAGAGTGATAATTCTAATATATTCTTCTCTCCTTATAGTATTTCTGAAGCTTTGGCAATAGCTTATGCAGGAGCAAATGGTACTACTAAAACTGAGATGTCTTCAGTATTTAATTTTGACCTTGCAAATGACAGTAAACTGCACAATACTTTTAATGCTTTAGATTTGCATTTAAACTACAGCGATGACTACTACAATTTTGAGATAAACAATGCTTTTTGGGTACAAAAGAACTATCCTATTTTAGACAGCTACCTAGATACTATAAAAGTAAACTATGGTGCCAATATTAAAATATTAGATTTTCTGAATGAAATAGAAGCGTCAAGAGTTGCTATCAACGATTGGGTAAAAGAAAAAACGCATGATAGAATTCAAGAGATAATCTCAAAAGGAAATCTAGACCCTTTTACAGTTGTTGCTATGACCAATGCAATCTACTTTAAGGGAAAATGGCTCACTGAATTTCAAAAATCTTATACCAAAGAAAATACTTTTACGGCAGAAGACGGCTCCATGAAACAGATAACTTTTATGAAGCAGTTTGGTTCTAATCTCAAATATATGCATGCCAATAATTATCAAGCGGTAGAGTTGCCATATATAGGAGGTAGAAGCTCAATGTTGATTATTCTTCCGGATGAAGGAGAATTCTCTAATACCTTAAATAGCATAGAAACCATATATCAAAGTATCGGTGATATGAACTATGAATATGTTAACCTTACAATGCCAAAATTTGAATTTGCCAGTCCTGCTTATGATATCAAAGAGATGTTAATAAAGCTAGGGATGGCTACACCATTTATTAAAAGTGCAGATTTTAGTAATATGACAACTGACAACACTGTGTATATAAATTCTATTCAACACAAAGCCTTTTTAAAAGTTGATGAAAATGGAACTGAAGCAACAGCAGTTACAGTAGTTACCGATAGTAATGGTTCTAGTCCTTCAATTCTTGCTAATTTAGATATTAACAGACCATTTTTTATTTTTATTAAAGATGATACAAGTAAACAAATTTTATTTCTTGGAGTGATGAAGAATTTTTAAGATATAGATATTTGATTTAATTAAGGGTACACTATATCAGTTATGGTGTACCCTTTTTCAAGACCACTAAATTCCACCTCTTTACGATACCATCTGTAACAGTTTTTCTACCCTGAGTGGCACTGAAGTCCCTTTGAGTCTAAATTATTCTCAGCCTGAAATTACCTTAATTGA
>JAUSKV010000306.1 GCA_030646745.1 Sulfurimonas sp.
AACGAAATGAACGAAAAACTCTCAGGATTTCAATTTCCCCTGATTGCGAAAATCGATTCACCTCAGGTGCTTCATAAAAGCGACTTTGGCGGAGTAGTGGCAAAAATTGCTGATATGAAAATAAGCTATTTTAATATTGCACAAAAGATATTTGATGCTATAATAGTGCCGATTAGCAATATTAAATTACAAATCGGGGGTGTTGTTTGTTAGAAAAAGAGTCAGAGTTACACAAAAAATTTTGGGAGATTTTTTCCAAACAAGATAGACAAAAGATAGACGAGTTTCAGACTTACATGGATAAGTTTGCGGTAAATTTTAACCTTTATAAAGACGGAAACTTTATAGAGCGGTCTCTTCCCTTCGATGTCATTCCCCGCATCATCTCAAAACAGGAATTTAGCAAGATAGAAAAAGGGCTTGAACAAAGGGTGACTGCACTCAATCTATTTTTAGAAGACCTCTATACGGATGCAAAGATTGTAAAAGCCGGGATTGTTCCGCAGGAATTTGTACATGAAGCAAAAGGGTATTTAAAAGAGTTCGTCGGCTTCTCTCCCTCTCAAAAAGTCAGAACGCACATCAACGGAATCGACCTTGTTAAAGATACGGTCAATGATGAGTGGGTTATTTTAGAAGATAATTTAAGAGTTCCAAGCGGTTCAAGCTATCCACTCTCTATTCGCGATACTTACAGAAAAATATATCCCGACTTTTTTGAGAGCTTAAAGATTGCACCTATAAAAGAGTACCCAAGTTACATAGAAGAGGCGATGAACTATGTAAATTGCGGCGGTATCAATGTTGTACTTACTCCAGGGCGATTTAATGCGGCATATTACGAACACAGCTATTTAGCAGAAAAAGTGGGAGCACAACTTGTCCGTTCTCATGAGTTGGTAGTTGTAGATAAAAAGCTCTACTTCAAAAACTATAATGGAAAATTGATTCGTGTCGGTGCGGTTTATAGAAGATTAGATGATGAGTTTATCGACCCTACATTTTTTAATCCTGAGAGTCTTATCGGTGTTCCGGGGTTGGTCGAGGCATATTTGGCAGGTAATGTTGCACTTATGAATGCTATCGGTAATGGGGTTGCAGATGATAAAGGGATTTATTATTTTGTCCCTAAGATGATTCAATATTATCTAGGCGAAGAGCCGATACTCAAAAATGCGCCAACCTATTTGCCGTACTTTGAAGAGGATATGAAGTATATTTTTGACAATATAGAAAAACTTGTTATTAAAGATGTGGCAGAAGCAGGCGGCTACGGAGTTCTTTTTGGTCACACTATGACTGCTCTGCAACTTGAAGATTTAAAAGCGATTATCAAAGCAAATCCAAGAAGATTTATAGCACAAGAGCTTATAGAATTTTATGATGAGCAATGCTACTTAAATAAAGAGCTGCATAACAGAAAAGCGGACTTCAGAGCCTATGTGGTTATGGGCAAAGATGTAAAAGTTTGGCAGTGCGGTTTAACACGCTATGCACTTGAAGCCGGAAACTATCTTGTAAACTCATCTCAGGGTGGCGGTTTCAAAGATACATGGGTAATGGAGTTATAAGATGGAACAATTACTGACAGCGAATGTAGCAACCAACCTTTACTGGCTGGGGAGATATATAGAGAGAATTGAAGCAACACTACTCCAGATTATCACGGCTTATGATTGTATTATAGATGTGGATAAAGAGGCTGGAGTAAAACTTTATAAAAAAATCGGTGTTGACTTAGAGTATAAAAATGCGCAAGAATTTTTATCTCAATCTATTTTAGGCGCACACTCCGCAAATCTTAGTGAGATTATGGGCTATGCGAGAGAAAATACGATAATTAGTCGTAATTATATAGATACGGAAGCTTTTGGAGAGATAATTGCGTTGCATGGGTTATTCCAAACAATATCAAAAAGTCATATTTCCATTGATTATAATTTTATAGATAGTGCACAGTCGCTGATATGTGAAATTTGGGGTCAGCTCTCAAAAAGAGAGCTTAGAAAAAATAGCGACTATTTTTTAAAATTGGGTAAGCTGGTAGAAGAGGCGGATTTTCATTTTAGGTTTGATAAAGACCAAGAGTTAGCCATGGTGATAGTAGATGAAATTCATACAATTATCGATATTTTAACTACGGATAAAGAGAGCCAAATGAAACAATCACAAAATCAGGACATTAATCAAGAAGATATTATGGATGCTATCCACAAAAAAATAGAGAGCATAATCGTACATTAACATGCAGATAACAGAAATTTTTTCCTCACAACTCCCGGTCGGTGAAACACTCAGCATCAAAAGAAGCAGGTACGAGCCGACACAAAAACAAGAGAACCTAAAAAGAATCAGTATAGTAAGCGGTACACATGGAGACGAACTTGAGGGTCAATATGTAATCTACCTACTTTCATCATGGCTCAACAAAAATCAAAGCCTCATTAACGGAATTATAGACCTTTATCCTGCCGTAAATGCTTTAGGAATTGACTCTATTACAAGAGGATTTCCGCTTTATGAAGTGGATTTAAACAGAGCTTTTCCGGGTGGAAAAGAGGAGTATCTTCCAGGGCAGATTGTTTATGCTTTGGCGCAGGATGTGAAGGGGAGCGATATTGCGATAGATATTCACTCCTCCAATATTTTCTTGCGTGAAATCCCTCAAATCAGAATCAATAAAGAATTTTCAGCATTTACGCTTCCGCATGCCAAAGAGTTAAACTGCGATTTTATCTGGATTCATGATGCGGTCACGGTGCTTGAAGCTACTTTTTCGCATACGCTCAATGAGATGGGAACGAAAACTTTGGTGGT
>JAUSKV010000321.1 GCA_030646745.1 Sulfurimonas sp.
TACCTTGCGTAATATATAATTTATTTATTTATTGTATTATAGCTAATAATAGTTAAAGAATTTTAAAACATAAATAGTGTGATTAAATAATTTTTTTGTTTATAAAAAGAACCGCAATCATGCTGATTGCTCCGCCAATAACTATGTGAAGTTGTAGTGGCTCATCCAAAATAAGCCAAGCTATAAAAAGGGCAAAAACGGGGACTAAAAACATGTAGGAGCTTGTCTTTTCGCTTCCCAACTTTCCTGATGCCATGAAAAAGATAGTTGTTGCTACACTCTGACCCAAAACAGCCAGATAAATCATGGCAACCCAAAATTTTGCACCTTGATTGAAGACGCTGAGTAAGTCTGAATTGAAGGCATAGAAGAATGTGACAATTGAGGCAAAAACGGAAATTAAAAAGCTAAAATGAATTGGATGAATATGTTTTTGTGAGTGCTGAGAGAGCAGGGTAAGTGCCGCCCAAACGAGTGCGCAAAGCAGAAAGAAGATGTTTGAACTGTTTAAAAAGAGGCTTATGTCGTTTAGCTGAAGCATAATAGCTCCCCCGAATATGCCGATGGCTAAACCCAAATATTGAATATTTCTTAACCTTTTTTTAAAAATAAGTGCAACAAGCAGAAATGTCATAACAGGGCTAAGCGTAGTGATAATAACGCTTCCGCCTCCCGCAAACCCATGCTTGATACCTATGAAAGAGAAGAACATAAAAGCTATGTTCAAAAGAGAGCTGCCAACCACATATTTTAGATTAGATTTGCCCAACACTAGAGGAATTTTAAGAAAATAGAGTATCGGTAAAAAAGAGAGACTCATAAGAAAAAATCGCCAAAATACAATCACATCTACACTTAAATCATGCGTTAATATTTTTAAAGCACTCCAACCTCCGGCCCATAAAAGCATTGCAAAAATTAAAAGATACGAATAACTAGAAGTCTTTATTACCACACGCGAAAACCTAAAGAATTTTTCATATATACTCCCAAAGATGATGAAAAGTGAATCTGTGATATTATAACAGCTATTACGACAAAATAAAGGTGTTTTTATGGTTGATCTTAAGCAATTACAATATGATGCAGAAGGTTTTAGCATCCTGCATGTGGATGATAACGATGCACTAAGAGAACATGCATCTAGCTTTTTAAAGAAATTCTTTACTACAGTTTATACGGCATGCGATGGTGCAGAGGGTTTAAAATTTTTTAAAAAACATCATCCTCTCATAGTTATAACAGATATAAAAATGCCAAATATGTCTGGTTTTGAGCTTATTCAAAATATTAGAAAAACCTCCTTAGATGTAAAATTTATTGTAATGTCAGCATTTGATGACAAAGAGTATCTTTATCAGGCTCTAGAACTTGGTGTCTTTAGATTTGTAAAAAAACCTGTAAACCTTTCTAATCTTACGGATATACTTTATGCAACAGTGGCTGAGGTAAAAAGAGAGGAGAGGTTGAAGCTTTTTGAAGCACAACTTAAGAGTGTTTTTAATTATCAAAGTTCTATGATTGTTATGTTCAAAGGAAGTGAAATAGAGTTGGCTAATCAGATGTTTTTGACTTTTTTCGGGGTTGATAGCATTGAAGATTTTGTGCAAAACTATAGTGATTTGGGCACTCAATTTTTAGAGCATCAAGGCTTTTTGTATAATAAAGATAACAAATATTGGCTTGATGAGGTAAGTACAAATCCTCAAAAACTTTTCCATACAAAACTAAAAGATACAAAGGGTGAGCTTAAGCATTTTATTTTAAAATATCAGGTAATCCCGGAAAAAAAGGATTATGGAATTTTATCTTTTGATGATATTACAGAATTGAATCTTTTAAAACTTTATGATGCAGAAAAATTTAATTATGACGCAAATATTAAAGATAATAAATCTCTATTTAAGTTGCTTAGAGTAATCCAAAGAAACAATGCAAAAGTTCATATTCGTAACTACTACAAAGGTTTAAGTATCACCAATGATGCGACTATACAGGAAATTATAGATAATAGTAGAGTAGTCATAAAAACAAGCTATCTTCAACAAAAAGCTATTCAATCTGAGGCTAAAAGTTTTATAGTCTCAGATGCCTTGCCACAAGCAATTGTTTGTGATACACTAGTTGGAATGAATTTTGAGAGACTCACGGTAGAGTTCAAAAATTTACATTTTGTAGCCTCCTCACCCACTGAAAGAAAATCAATTCGTATCGTTCCGCAAGAAGAACAAACTGTCTCACTTTTTTTAGAAGAGAAGAAGTTTCACGGCAATGTGAGAATTGAGGATATATCTTTAGAGTCTGTAAAACTTGAATTAGACACCATGCCTGCAGGCTTACAAGAGGGTTGTGAAGTTGTTTTAGATATGGTTTTGACATTAAATAAAAAAAATATTATTATAAATACAAAAGCAACAGTATTTAAAAAGAGTGAAAATAAACATAGTTTTAGTGTTGTCCTTATTCTTCATTGCGAGGCAAACACTAAGAGTAACTTAATAAAATATATATCAGATAGGCAGATGAACATAATTCGAGACTATAAAGGACTCCAAA
>JAUSKV010000322.1 GCA_030646745.1 Sulfurimonas sp.
ATTGCCAAGCACTTCTTTTAAATCTTCTCTCAGCGTGTCGTAACCCATCATGTTGGAGACAATATGGTTTACGGGTCGCCCGATATCAGATGAGATGAGATTTATAATCCTGCTTGCAGCCGGCGTAAATCTTAATATACAAAGGTTATGGTCCACAAAAACAGTTCCTATTCCCGTGCCTGCCAAAAGATTATTCATGTCATTATTGGAACGAGAGAGGTCAACCACCTTCATCTGCAGCTCTGCGTTTACCGTTGAAAGCTCTTCATTTACCGACTGCAGCTCCTCTTTTGAGGTTTCAAGCTCTTCATTGCTTGACTGCAACTCTTCATTCATAGATTGTATCTCCTCGTTTGAAGAGCGAAGCTCCTCGTTGGAGATGTTCAGTTTTTCATTAGAGGTTTTGAGGTACTCCTCTTGCGCCTCCAACTCCCGTGTCAGCCTTAGAATTTGAGTGTTCGCGTCCGGAGATTGAAGCGCATCCAAACTCTCTAGCCCCTTCTCCTTTGACAGAAGAAGCTCTTCTAAAATAATAAGATACATGGTCGGTTTCGATAATGAACTCGAAGAGGTATGCACCGGAGTGATAATAAGATTCAGCGTGCTGTATTTGCCTTTTGTTTTTACTTTGATTGCACCGCTTCGTACCGTCTCATTTGTTTCGGTCGCTTTGTGAAGAGAGATTGTTAAAGCCCTCTGCAAACCGTTAGCAGTCATTTTAAGTATGTTGTTGACACACATCTCACCTGAGGGCAACTCCAGATATTTTCCTGCATTTGCATAAAGGTAGAGAATATCGCCTTTGTCATTTACCAATATCGCCGATGGAGCTATCTGCTCTAAAAGTGTCTGCTCAGTCAGCTCTTTGAGCGGTATTTTAATCGGGGCAACAATTTTTTCTACGCTTTGCGACGGCAGTGATTGCGTTGCCCCTGCAAGATGCGATGCCATTCGATAAACTCCTTGAGTGCTGTTTTTAGACTCATAAATCTTTGTTTTGTGGTCTATTGCCGTGAATAAATTGCCATATTCGCCTATAGTTTCAGAACTTCCCAAAAAGAGTATTCCCCCTTCTTTGAGTGCGTAATGAAATGTAGGAATGACTCTCTTTTGCAAATCAGCATTCATGTATATAAGCAGATTACGGCAAACAATAAGATCCAGCTTTGAAAATGGAGGGTCTTTAATAACATTTTGCTCGGAGAAGATGAGCATATCCCTGATATTTTTGTTGATACGGTATCTTTGGCTGTCGCTATCGAAGGTAAAAAAGTGTGTAATTCGCTTTGCAGAGATATCAGCCACTATGCCGTCGGGATAGATGCCGGCTCTTGCTATGGCTATGGCATGCGGGTCTATATCGGTGGCAAAAATCTGCACAGAAAAATTTTGTTTTATCTCCTGCATGTACTCGTACAAAAGTATTGCAATCGAGTAGGCTTCCTCCCCCGTTGAACAGCCGACAGACCAGACGCGAATCGTATCTCCGATTTTTTTACCTGAAAATATTTTTGGAAGGGTGAGTTCAAGTGATTTAAAGGCATCTTTATCACGAAAAAAGTTGGTGACACCTATAAGAAGTTCATAAAAAAGTGTCTCAATTTCGCCAGGTGTCTGTTGCATATATTTAATATAGGAGTCTATTGTTTCAAGCTGATTCAAGACCATACGTCTCTCTATTCGGCGGTTGATTGTGCTTGGTTTGTATTGGGAGAAGTCATGTCCCGTTTGGTTTCTAAGCAGAATAAATATTTTTCTCAGTGCATTTTCATCGGTGAGAATTGTAAAACTTTTAAGTTTTTTTGAGATAGATTTAACATATTCCATAAGCTTTGCGGGCATTTCGGAGGGCAAAAGTTCGTAATCAACCAACCCCGTCTCTATCGCACTTTTTGGCATGCCGTCATATTCGCAAGAGCCGAGCTTCTGAGCTATAACCATACCCTCAACCGCTTTTATAGCCCTTATTCCCTGCACACCGTCACTTCCCGTTCCTGAGAGAATTATCCCGATGGCTCTGTCTGCTTGGTCTTGAGCTAAAGAGCGAAAGAAAAAATCAATAGGAAGTCTAAAACCATGCGCAGCAGTAGGCTCCAAAAGTTGAAGCTTGCCATTTATGAGTGCCATGTCATGGCTTGGAGGAATGATGTAAACAGAGTTCATCTCCACGCTCACTCCGTCTATGACTTCAAAAACCTTCATGGATGTATATCTCTGGATTATTTCGCTTAGAATACTTTTGTGGTCAGGCGAGAGGTGTTGCACTAGGACAAAAGCCATATTTATATTACTATCAGTCGGCATGGCAGAAAAAAAGGCTTCAAAAGCACTCAGCCCACCCGCGGAAGCACCGATACCCACAATAGGAAAAGATAAATTCTCTTCCCCATTCACAGTAGAACCTAATAACTTTTTAGAACTTGTATCTGCTCTTTTTTTTGTCATGTTAAACTTAAATCCTAATAAAAAATTTCAAATAATCTGAAAACCAATATTCTATCTATTTTTTACGAAATCCAAAGCTTTTTCATTTACAAATGCCAAGGCATGCCACTGCTTTTTGGGAGCGATAAGAGTGAGCCTCAAAGGATTGGAGCTTCTTGAGAGCGCTACATAAAACTGAGAGGGTGCAAAAATTTCATTAGTCTCAATTATCAGATCCATAATGCTCATGCCCTGCGATTTATGAATTGTAATTGCAAAGGCAAGTTTAATAGGAAACTGATAGACGCTAAAGAGACTCTCCTCCACCATCTCTTTTTTCCCCTCCACCGTTTTTTCTCTCCACATGTTCTTGGATTGTGCAACTGCTTCGAGTTTGACCACCCTCTCATCGCTCTTTTGCACATAAACAAAATTAGAATCCATGTTTACGATTACGCCTCGTTCACCGTTAAAATAGTTCCACGAATTTCTGGTAAAAAGAACAGGCACACCCACTTTTAACTCCAACTCCTTCTCTATTCTTGCATCGCTCATGTAACGCTCAATCTCTGAATCTTTCACACTCTTTACATGTTTGATAATCTGTGCCTCTTTTACAAAAAGCTCACTCTCTATGAAAGAGAGCTGTCTTTTGTTGTGCCATGAAGCGGAGTCATTTTTGCCGAACAAAAAAGTAAATTCACTCAAATCTTCGCCAAGCGGTTTTATATATTCGTTGAGTCGATTATGCGTCTGCTCGTCAATGTGACCGAATCTGACAGAGTTTAAAAGCTCTATAAACTCCTTGTCGTCTGTTCTGTAGATGTGTGTCAGCTCAATTTTTTCAAACTCAAACTCTTCCCAAACAGGGGACTCAAAAGCAAATTTAACTTCGCCCTGAGAGCGAACAACCGGAGGAAGCTGTAAAAAGTCTCCGACAACAAGAAGAGAACCTTTAAAA
>JAUSKV010000334.1 GCA_030646745.1 Sulfurimonas sp.
CGGCAAATCATGGTCAAGAAGCACTAGATAAGTATGAAATAAAGCAATATGATTTGATTATTACAGATTTGACAATGCCATTTATGGATGGAATAGCACTAGCAGAACAAATTAAATTTAGAAATGAATCTCAACAAATCATAGTGCTCTCAGCTCATTCAGAGAATGATAAGCTAATCAAACTCATCAATATTGGCGTTGACGGATTTTTACTTAAACCTGTAGATGTCAAACTTGTAATAAAGCAACTTAGTAAAACTTGTCAGGCATTATATGACCACAAGATGCTTGAATACTTCAATCTCATCCTTGAAGAGATAACTCAGGAGTTAAAAGATAGCAATATTGAACTTGAAAATGTATTAAATGAGTTAATGAAGAGAAGAACATCTATTAGAGAATCAGATATAGCATTAAGGGAGTTAAGTGATAATCAGAAGATGATGCTTTATACGCGAAGTGAAAAAATAGGCGTAACTGAGTTTCATTCTATGTATCCGTTTGAGATAGATAAAAGAGATGAAAATTTAGAAGAATTAGAAGATATTGTATTTGAGTAGTATCTCTTTTTATTTTGCCACAAACTTGCAACACTAAAATGTCAAAATGCTTGCAAGTATTTTTAAAATAAAAAAAATATAGAATGGAGAATAACAATGTTAAAAAAAGTTAAATTCAAGGTAGTTTTTTCAATCATTTCTTTGAGCGTTATAGTCATGGTAGGTACAAATTACTATCTATCAAACACTTTGTATAAACTTTCTCATAAAACAACCGAGAAGTCACTTACAATGTTAAGCGAGTCAATATTTCAAACACTTACAGGAAGCATGTTAACAGGTAACCCAGAAATAGTTGAGTCAACATTACATGCAGCAAGTAAGATTAGCGGCATAGAGTCGTTAAAAGTCTTAAAATCACAATTTGTTATAGATGTTTTTGCACCAAATGAAAAGTTTACATCTGAGTTATCGGTACAAAAGGTATTTGAAAGTAAAAAAACAGATGTAATAGAAATAAATCAAAACAATCATCACACTATTCGTATGATAAAACCCATGATAGCTGAGACTAGCTGTTTAACATGTCACTATAATGCAAAGGATGGAGATGTACTTGGCACAATGGATTTGACTATATCTTTGGATGATAATGATGCTGATATCTCTTCTACTCAAACAACATTGGGAATTAATTTTGCCATAGGAAGCATACTGTTTATTATTTTGGCTGGTGTATTCTTTAAAAGAGAGATTTTTAGTCCATTGTGTAGTTTAAAAATTCATATATCAGAACTTGTTGGCGGCAATAGAGATTTAACGAAAAGATTAAACACTAAAAAAGCAGATGAGTTTGCAGATGCAGCGATGGAAGTAAATAAATTTATAGATATGATTCAAATTACGGTAAATGATGTGAAAACTCTTGGTGCCAAAAACACACAGATAGCTTCAAAAATTCAAGAGTCAAACTATATTATAAATGAAGGTACACAAAAAGAACAAGAGATAGTGAGTAATACTACTAAAAAAAGCAGATATATAAAAGAGTTATTAGAACACAATATAGAAAGAACAAAAGAGACTCAAAAAAATGTTAAAGATGCAAATAATGAACTTAACACAACCAAAATATCACTCACTATACTTGGTGGAGAGGTAAGTTCGTTCGTTGAAGCAGAAAATGAACTCTCAAATGAATTATCTGCTTTAAAACATGATGCTGACCAAGTGAAACATGTGTTAAATGTAATAAAAGAAATTGCAGAACAAACAAATTTATTAGCGCTCAATGCTGCCATAGAAGCAGCACGTGCTGGCGAAAATGGAAGAGGCTTTGCTGTTGTTGCCGATGAAGTGCGTAAACTTGCTGAGCGTACTCAAAAAAGTTTAGTTGAAATAGATCTATCTGTTAGCGTCATTGTTCAATCTATAAATGATGTAAGTGACAAAATGTATTTAAATGCAAAAAAGATAGAAAAACTAGCAACTATTTCTAATGATGTTGAAGATAAAATCAATATAACTTCAGATGCTATTACTTTGTCTAGTTATATTGCAAATGAGCTAAGAGAAGATAGTATGAAAATGTCATCACAGATGAATGAAATAATAGGTGATATAGCGAACATAGAAACACTATCCAATGCAAATAGAACAAGCGTAAAAAATATAGATGCTGATTTACAAGAGTTGGTAAAGATAGCTTTATCGTTACATGAAGCAATAAATGAATTTAAAAGTTAACGATACTTCTAAAGAATAAGAATACGGAAGTTGTGATTTTACTGCTGGGCAATTCATAGGTAACTGTCGTAAATAAAATTGCAACAAACTTGCAACACTAAAATGTCAAAATTATGAAGATAAGTGTAAAAAAGATGCCAATAAGATATTATGTTTTTAATGATACTCTGTACAAGAATACAAGGAAATATTATGCATGGAACTAAAATAAGTGAGTTACAGCTATTAGAAAATTATAAAGAAAAAGAAATCGAGCCGATAGCTATAGATTTGTTAGAAGGCGACGCAGCATGTGAAACTTATGATAGCACCTTTTTAATGACCCTTAAACTTAGTCATAACAAGTATAAATTAAAAAGTATGTTGCAAAATAGGACAGTAAACAATAAACTTTTCTTGAAGCTACTCAAAATGTATTCATGGTCAAGTGAAAATTTTTTTGAAAATAGTGACAACCGTGATATGAGTGCAGCCATCATAGCTAGATTTTACGTAGATATAGAACGAAGTGAACACATTAAATATTCAACGCAAGGTTTTATTCAAATGATTTTGCGATGCAAAGAACCTTCGCTTTTAGAGGCTCTCGCTTATCTTGAGCCATTGCAAAAAAGTTTTAAAA
>JAUSKV010000348.1 GCA_030646745.1 Sulfurimonas sp.
ATACATGCTATCGCTCTTGTCATATATCACCGTGAACTCTAACCCCTTTTCATCGGCTTTTATATTTATAATGTTACTAAGATTGTCTAATAGTTCTACTAGGCTAAAATTTACCTTACTAAGCTCTAACTTATTAGCTTCCATCTTTGAAAAATCTAGAACATCATTGAGGAGTGTCAATAAATTATTAGAAGCGGTCTCTATTTTTTGTACGTAATTCATCTGCGTTTCATTTAAGTTTGTTTGCTTCACAAGATAACTCATCCCGACTATTGCATTCATCGGCGTTCGTATCTCATGCGACATATTTGCCAAAAAATTTGATTTTACCTGCGTAGCAGCCTCTGCTATATTTTTTGCCTCTTTCAACTCTCTGTTTATTTGAGAGAGTCTTCTATTCCAGTAGGTTACAAATGACAAAAGCGCAAGTGCAAAGAGCACGACTTCCCATACCAATGTATAATCAATGCCCCTCTCGTACTTAACGGCTATCCACCTATTTAAAACTGTCTGTTTTTGGGCTTCACTTATAGAATCAACGGTCTTTTGTAAAATCTCTAAAAGCATTTTATCATCATTTCTCACTCCTACTCCAAGCTCCCATAACTCATCAAATTTACCGGCAATTTTTAGCTCTCCCATAAACTCTTTTTGAAACAGATACCCAATTTCGGCAAGAGTCCCGACAAAGCCGAAAATCTCCCCATTTTTTACCTTTTGCAGACCATCTTCCGTATTCTCTACATCCACAATATTTAAGTTTAAATACTTTTTCCGCAAAATTTCATTCGAGGAATACCCCTTTGGAATTCCTATCTTTTCATTTCCTAAACTTTTAAAGTCCACTATAAACGGGGCATCAAGTTTTGTAGCAAGGACAAAAGGACCTTTTATATAGGGCGTAGTAAAGTTCATATATTTTTTTCTCTCGGGAGTCTCCATGGCCAAAGAAAAAATGTCACACTTCCTTGTCTTTGCAAATTCTATGGATTGCAACCATGATTTTGTTTTGACAGCTTCTATCGGAATCTTTAAGTTCTCTTGAAAAATTTTAAAGTAATCAGCGGTCAATCCCACATGCCGACCATCTTCAAAGCTCTCATAAGGCATCCAATCAGGGTCAATGCACATGGTTATTTTCTTTTTTTCTTTTAAATAATTCTCTTCTTCCTTAGTTAAAATTAGCTTATTTAAACTATCTTTACTCTCGGGGATGTTTGATGCTGATGTATTCCCATCTTTTGCCTTTGAGCCAATTTGAGATTTTTTATTCAGCACGAAATCCAAAAAATATCCATCTAAATCAACCATCTTAAAATCCGGTTTCATAAGCCCCAATTTTACATACATGTCACTATTGAGTTTTACTAGTTCCGGACTGATAGAACCTATTTTATAAATATGCGTTCTAAATATCTTTTCGGTTTGATTTGCTTCAAAAAGCAGAGCATCTTTAGATTTTCTTTTTGAATATTTTTTATAGATTAAATCAACAATTTCATTTTTATTTGCAAAAGCATACTCCCAACCCTTATTGGTTGCATCTACGAATTTTTGTACCATTTGTGGATTTTCATATACCGTTTTTTCGCTCGCAAAGAGTTCAACATCATAAGAGTAGATGCCATAATTTGCAGGATTTAGAATATTGTATTTTAAACCTAATTTGTTTATTTCATAGGGTTGATTTGTCGTAAATATACTCATAACATCCACTTCGCCATTTACAAATTTATCTATTGTAAAATCGTGGTTTACTAATGTGTAATCTTTTTTGTCAACACCTGCATCTTTTAACATGACCCCCAAACCCGTATGTTCCATCTCCCAGGGAACCGCCATAATTGTTTTGCCTTTAAGGTCGCTTGGATTTTTGATATTTGGTTTTGTCAGGAGTGCTAAAGCATTTTGTTTAAAATAAGAGGCAAGCAAAACTACCGGCTTATCTTGCAGTTTTTCTAAAATAAGAGAGGAGGATGAAATGCCAAAAGTTGATTTTCCATCTATGACATCATTCGTTATTGCAATGCCGTCACCGAACTCTTTTATCTCTACATCAACTCCTATATCTTTGTAGTAACCCTTCTCAATGGCAGCATAAAACCCCGCAAATTCAAACTGATGTTTCCATTCAAGCTGCAAAGACACTTTTTGAAGTGTAGCAAACAAAAACACCGGAACCAACAAAAGCAATGCAATTTTTTTCATCCCTCAACCCTTGTAGCAATACATAATTTTAACACATATAAGTCTCAAAAAAGTTTCCTATTATTGTTATACATTAAAACAAACAAAACAAGAGAATCGATCGCGAAGCGATGTTTCTTTAGAAGTCCGTTTTAATGGCAGGGATAATTTGTCCCTTGCGACCCCCTAAAGCTTCATAAAGCTTGCTTTATGAAGCTTTTAAATAAGTTTTATAGCATCCATTGCCACACCCATCATTCTATCAATCTCTTCTTGTGTGATGATGTAAGGCGGCATAAAATAGATAACATTCCCAAGCGGTCTTAACAAAACCCCGCTTTTAAGTGCATGTTGGTAAATTTTCAGTCCTATTCTAAGTTCCGGTGCATAACCCTTTAACTCAACCGCACAAATCATCCCTGTTTGTCTAATCTCTTTGACATTTTCAAGAGTTAAAAACTCCTGCAGTTTTTCGCCCATGTATTGAGCTGTGGCTCTGTTTTTTTCTATAACTGCACTATTTTCAAATATATCAAGAGTCGCGTTTGCAGCCGCGCATGCCAAGGCGTTTCCGGTGTAGCTGTGAGAGTGCAAGAATGCCTTCTGCTCATTGTAATCACAATAAAATTTTGCATATATTTCATTGGTTGTTAAAACAACGGAAAGTGGCAGATAACCTCCCGTTAAGCCCTTGGAGAGAACCAAAAAATCCGGTGTAATATCAGCATACTCGCAGGCAAAAAACTTACCCGTTCTACCAAAACCGACCATAACTTCATCGGCTATGAAATGAATATCATATTGACTGCAGATGGCACGGACAAGTTTTAAAAATTCTGCGTGGTACATGTGCATAGAACCCGCACCCTGCACCAACGGTTCCAAGATAATCGCACTAATTTCACCTGCTCTTCTTTGGCATATCTCCTCAAATTCAGATGCCGCAATCTGTGCCGCCTCTATGCTCATATCCTTTGGAACAGGCGTTTGAATAGAACGAATAAGAAGCGGCTCGTAGGTCTTTTTATAGAGTGCAACATCTCCAACACTCAAAGCTCCCAACGTCTCGCCATGGTAAGAGTTTGTAAGGGAGACAAAAAGAGTTCTGTTTTTGCCACTATTTTTATGCGCATGGTAACTCATCTTCAGAGCCACTTCGACAGCACTGGAACCATTATCAGCATAAAAACATTTCTCCAAACCCTTTGGAGAGAGCTTTACTAGGCGCTCCGAGAGCCTCACAACCGGCTCATGCGTAAATCCTGCCAAAATAACATGCTCCAACGAATCCAACTGCTCTTTTATTTTCTCATTTATGTAACTATTTGTGTGTCCAAATAGATTCACCCACCAACTGCTGATTGCGTCTATATAACGGTTACCGTCAAAATCTTCAAGGTAAACACCATGTGCTTTTTTTATAGGAACAAGAGGCAGTGTTTCATGCTCTTTCATCTGGGTACATGGATGCCATAGAACACCCAAATCTCTGCTTTTTAACTCTCTATTGTTCATTAAATTTCGCCTAAATCTTTATATTCTCATAATCATATCAACAAAGTACAAAAATCACCGTTAAACTTTATCTAGGTTTATCAAGGTTTAATAAGAATTTACCTAAAATTGCAAAAATATCACACTCAAGGCTACTAATCAATGATTACATGGATGCAGAGACATAAAAAATATCTCATAATTACTATTTGGATTTCAACTATCGCTTTTGTTGGAGCTGGTTTTGTAGGCTGGGGTCAATACAGCTATGGAGACAAAGCAGGTGCAGTTGCGAAAGTTGGAACTACTGAGATAACGATGGGAGAACTTCAAAAAGTATACTCACGTCTTTACAGTCAATACAGTCAAATGTTTCAGGGCAATTTTGATGAAGAAAAAGCAAAAAGCTTTGGACTTAAAAAGCAAGCTCTGCAGCAGTTGAGTGATCAAGCCCTTATTTTAAATCTTGCTGCTAGCTACGATTTACAAATTAGTGATTCAGAACTATTTGATGAGCTAAAAACACAGGAGTATTTCTTTAAAAATGGTGTGTTTGATAAGGAGACTTACAAGGATGTTCTATCAAAGAACAACCTAAAGATGCAAGAGTATGAAACGGATGTTAAAAAACAGTTATTAATTCAAAAAACTTTAAAATTGCTTCCGGTTCAAGCAAGTGAAAATGAACTATCTCTATTAAAAACAGTAACAAGTATCGCGGATAAAGTAAACTATAAAGTTTTATCGGAAGAAGCAATTAAAATCGATACAACAGATGCCTCATTAAAACCTTATTGGGAAAAGGTACAACAAAATTTTATGAGTGAAGTTACTTATGATGTTAAATTTATCAAGCAAAACAAAGTTTCACAGAAATATGATGAAGCAAAAATAAATGAGTATTACGAGCAAAACAAAGCGAATTTCAAAGACAAAGATGGAAAAATATTAGCTTTAGAAAATGCTAAAGAAGCTGTTATTGCGGGGCTTGATGATAAAACTACAAAAGACTTGGCACTCAAAACATATATAGCGTATAAAAAAGGAAAGCTTGAAGAGGGAATGAGTGTTCAAACATCAACTATCTCTGATTCAAATAACCCTTACGACACTGAAACATTGGAAAAAATAAAAAAACTATCTTTAACATCACCATTTCTGAAACCTGTTTTAATCAATGGAGATTATTTTATATTTGAACTTGCAAAAATAAACCCTTCAAAAGTAAAATCTTATGAAGAGGCTAAAGAGGCGGTTTTATCACTTTATACTGCAGAACAAAAAAAGAGCCAACTGCTTAACACTGCAAAAGCTACCATGGACACATTCAGCGGAACTGTTACAGATTTTATAACAAGCAATGATGGAGCTAAATTAAGTGACTTTGAAGCCACTGAAGCAAATGAGTTTTTAACTCACCTTTTTAATCAACAAAACAAAAAAGGATATATAGCTCTAAAAAGCGGAAAAATTGTTTTATTCAATATTTTGGAACAAAAAATGCTTAATAATGAAAATATTAGTCAAAGCGACGCTATTGCAAGATTAAAGAGTGCTATGTTTAACGATGGTTTAATCAATAGCCTAAGAAATAGGTACCATACAGAGATATTTATCCAAGGATTTTAAGTTGAGTAGAACTGTTTTAGCCATTGATATTGGCTCAACAAAGATATGTGCCATTATTGCTCAAATTAATATTGATAACTCCATTCAAATCATTGGTGCCGGTGTAACAAAATCACAGGGGCTAAGACGAGGGAGCATAACCAATATTGAGCTGGCTTCAAAATCGATTAAATCTGCGGTCTCTGATGCAAAAAGAGTTGCAGGAAGCGATATTAGAAGTGCTATTGTCTCTATCTCCGGTGCTTATACAAAAAGTTTAAACTCTAATGGAATCGTGAATATTCCAAATAAAGAGATAAGCTTTAAAGAGATTGAAAGAGTAATGCACACCTCTTTATATAATGCAAATATCCCAAATGAGTATGAAATACTTCATGCTCTTCCATTCAACTTCAAGGTAGATGACCAAGATTTTATTGAAGACCCTCTTGGCATGAATGCCTCTAGACTTGAGGTTGAGACACATATCATCACAACGCAAAAATCAAATCTAAACAACCTTAAAAAAGCTGTTCGCGGTGCAGGTATAGAAGTTGAAAATGTCGTACTTACAGGATATGCCACCTCTATTGCTACATTAAATAGTGATGAAAAAGAGCTGGGTGCGGCTGTCATTGACATGGGCGGAAATACCTGTAATATTATTATTCGTGCCGGTAACTCTATAAAATACAACGACTTTTTGGGAGTTGGTTCGAGTCATATAACAAGTGATTTATCTATGGCACTTCACACTCCGCTCAATATTGCAGACTCTGTAAAACTGAACTACGGTTCTCTTTTGACGCCTACAAATGATTTGATTGAACTTCCTATAATAGGAGATGAAAGCACTACGCATGAAGTCTCTTTGGAAGTTGTTCACAATGTAGTTTTTGCCAGAGTTGAAGAGACATTGATGATTTTAGCTCAGTTTATAGAAAACAGCGGATTAAAAGATCAGATAGGAGCAGGGATTATACTCACCGGCGGCTTTTCAAAGATGGAAGGTATCAGAGAGTTAGCAGTAGCCACTTTCGGCTCAATTCCTGTTCGCATAGCTCGTCCGATTCAAGTATATGGTCTCTTTGAACACCTACGTGAACCGGAATATTCTGCTGCTGTCGGTCTTATCATGTATAGTACATTTTCATATACACCCTATGAAATAGATGTAAACAAAAAAGTACGTCATGCAAACGAAACTCCTGTTGCACATGTAAATGTTGACTTTACCTCTGAGCCTGATGAAATACCTATAGCACCGTCACAGGTTGAAGAGAGTATTAGCACAATGGTTACTCTTCCAAAAAAAGGGAAAAAGAGTGATGAAGCTGGAACATTTAGCAAATTTTGGAACTGGGCAACCCAGTTATTTTAAGGAGGAAAAGTATGGAACCATTTTTAATTGAAGAAACAAAAAGCGTAAACGGAGCAAGAATAATTGCTGTTGGTGTCGGTGGTGGCGGTGGAAACATGATAGGTCACATGATAAAAGAGGGTGTTACAGGTATAGAGATGATACTTATTAACACGGATGCTCAAGTTTTATCAGAAACAATGGCAGCGTCAAAAATTCAAATCGGTACGAAGCTTACAAAAGGTCTTGGTGCAGGAATGAAACCGACTATCGGTAAAGATTCTGCACTAGAGAGTTATGAAGAAATTAAAAGTGCTCTCAACGGTGCTGATATAGTATTTATCTCTGCCGGTCTTGGTGGCGGTACAGGAACAGGTGCTGCTCCTGTTATTGCTCAGATTGCAAAAGAGATAGGTGCTCTAACCATCTCGATAGTGACTAAACCTTTTGCCTTTGAGGGCAAAAAAAGACTTAAACTTGCAGAAGATGGACTTCAAGAGCTCAAAAAAGAGAGCGACTCTATCGTTGTTATTCCTAATGATAAACTTTTATCTATTATTGATAAAAAACTTGGACTCAAAGAGAGCTTTAAAATAGTAGATAGCGTTTTAGCACAGGCTGTAAGTGGGACTTCCGGCGTTATTCTCTCAAGCGGAGAAAATGACATCAATCTTGACTTCGCCGATTTACAAACTGTTATGAGCCACAAAGGCATGGCACTTATGGGTGTTGGTGAATTTGAGGGCGAGAATGCTGCTTATGAAGCAATTAAAGCAGCCATAGAGTCTCCTCTTCTTGATAACATGTCGATTAACGGGGCAATGGGCGTTTTAGTACATTTCAAAATGCACCCTAATTTTCCACTTATGGAAATATCTGATGCGATGAATGTTGTTCATGAGAGTGCACATGAAGATGCTGAAGTTATCTTTGGAACTTCAACAGATGAAACCATTCCGGAGAATTATATTAAAATCACTATTGTAGCAACAGGGTTTGAGAAAGATATTACAAACAATAAAGACTTTGTAAGCGAAACTCCAGCCGTCCAAAAAATAAAAATTCGTCCAAGACTTGTCGTGGGTGGAGATTTTGATGCTGATTATTTAGATATTCCAGCCTACATGAGACAGCAACAAGACTAAGAAACTTTTTTTGCACTCCTTTCTTAAAATTATGAAGTCCAAAACTCTACTTGGACTTCGTGAAACTTCAACTCTTAAAGAAATCAAACTCTCCTATAAAAATCTTATGAAAGAGTGGCATCCAGACAAACATAAAGATGATGTAGAAAAAGCCACTCAAATAAGTATGCAAATAAATGAAGCATATGAGATAATTATGGATTATTGCGACTCCTATGAGTACTCTTTTGATGAAGATAGCATAAAAAAGGCCACATACACTCCTCAAGAGTGGTGGTATGATAAATTTGGAAATAGATAATTTTATTGATTCGTATCAAACCTTTACTTTAAAGAGTTTTGTATAATGTAACTCAATTAATGCAAAGAGAGATTTACATGCAGAACTTACTTTTATCATTTAGCATATTAATAACTTTTAGCTCTTTTGCTTATGCTGAGGAGTTAGCAAAAACGGGTGACTTTCCTAAGAAGGAGATGCAAGCTCAAAATAAAGAGATAGTTAAACAAGTAGTATCTGAAATCTCAAAAAGTTTACCTCAAACAAT